>CAZYRA010000025.1:8536-13060 GCA_964649385.1 uncultured Dehalococcoidales bacterium
GCAGGGAGAAAGCCTGAGATTTTGGCGTTCTCCTTCGGCCTGGCCAGGTCGGTTTCCTTATGAGCAGTATTGAAATCGCCGCAAATGATCAGCCTTCTCCCCTCTGCTTTAAGGGAATCGATGAAGGTGAGGAACGCTTCGTAGAAGTCCATCTTGTAGCTAAGACGGCTCTCACCCTGTTTTCCATTAGGGAAATACACGTTTAACAGGGTAAAGCCAGGATACTCTGCGATGATAACCCTACCTTCCAGATCAAGCCCTGCGGCAGTAAAACCATACCGAACGCTGAACGGATGTTCCTTCGTGAAGATAGCTACCCCGCCATAGCCCTTCCTTTCAGGGTAATTCCAGTATGTCTGGTACCCCTGCGGTTCGAGCAGTTCTCTAGTAAGCTGCTCAGGGTATGCTTTTGTCTCCTGGAGACAGAGGACTTCCGGAGACTCCTGATGCAGCCACTCAAGAAAACCCTTCTTGACCACTGCCCGGATTCCATTAACATTCCAGCAGAGTATCTTGACTTCACTCATGAAAGTATCCCCTCCAGCTGTTTTCTGTCATATTGTTAGCAAAGGCCATTACGTTGGAGCCTTATCTTATGAATTACCTATTTCTGACTATCTTCGGATCTAATCCCTGCCGCTGTCCATTCTAGATATTTCCGCAAGAAAGGTCAATCTGTGTGACTATCTGTGTTGTAATGGCTTAGATATAATAGCCTGTTTTCAGAACATAAAGAATCCATGCTGGTGAAATTAGCGATAGACTTCCAAAAACCCCGCAATTAACTGAAGAAACCGAAAACTGCTAATAACGTATTCATATTCCTACCATATAATTTTTCTTTACTTATGTTTTGTTATCGCATAACATTGACAATAATATCGCCAAAGTAGTTGGGGGATGCTATTTTTATATTATTTTAATGTTGCCGGATAGGTGTAATAATGTTCTCTCTGAGAATCGCTATCAGATTTCTAAAGTCGGGTAAAGGCCAGACAATCTTGATTATCTTTGGAATAGCTATTGCTGTATCGGTACAAGTCTTTGTAGGTTTGCTCATAATCGGCCTTCAGACTAGCCTGACAAACAGTACTATCGGGAATCAACCCCAAATAACAATACGTCCGGCCGGTGATGGAATTACCATAAAGAATTGGGAAAGGATTATCTCACAAATCCAGAGTGTAGATGGCTTGGATGAAATATCTGTTACGGTCACCGGTAATGCTTTGGTTCCTAATGACAACAGTACTTTGCCGATATTGGTGCAGGGATTTGATTTTCAGAGTGCCGATCGAATTTATGGTATAACTGAATCAATTTACCGGGGAGAATCACTGAAATCCAGAAAACAAGTTATGATAGGCAGGGAATTGGGGGAAGAGTTAGATATTGATATAGGTGATAAGATTCCTGTTCTTATTCCTGATGGTGGCACTTATATCTTTGAGATATCAGGGTTATACGACTTAGGCATCAAGAGCATAAATAAATCTTGGGTTATTGCTAATTTGACTACGGCGCAACGTCTCTTCGGTTACGGAAACAAAGTCACCGAAATAATAATGACTGTTGAGCAGGGAAGATTATTCGATGCTGACAATATTGCATCTACAATAGAGGAAACGCTGAATAACGACGATATTGAGGTTACCAATTGGAAGGACCAGAATGAAGAGCTTCTTAGCGGACTAGAGGGACAATCGATATCCAGCGGAGTCATTCAAGTTGTTGTATTAGCCTCGGTAGTAGTGGCTATTTCCAGCGTTCTGTCGATTACCGTACTGCAGAAATCCAGGGAGTTAGGTATTCTGAAGGCTATGGGAATTGCAGATCGTGACGCTAGTCTCATTTTCGTATTCCAGGGGTTACTTATTGGCTTAATAGGTGCCGTAGTCGGTATCGCATTGGGTCTCGGTTTACTTTATGCTTTTAGTTCGTTCACAGCAAGCCCAGAAGGTACGCCTTTGATCGAGCTATATATTGACTACAACTTCATAATCCGCTCATGGTTGATAGCAGTCCTATCGTCAACGTTAGCCGGTTTGATTCCGGCCAGGAGATCCTTAAAGCTGAATCCTGTGGATGTGATTAGAGAGGGTTAGAAATGGTCACCCTGGAATTAGTGGGAGTAAATAAAATATATTCGGGTGTCTACGAACATCAGGTATTGTTTGACATTAACCTCAGTTTTGAGTCTCATTCGTGTTCGGCAATAATCGGCGAATCCGGCAGCGGCAAAAGTACGATCATGAATATTATGGGCACCCTGGATACGCCTACCAGCGGACAGGTAGTAATCGATGGCAAGCCAATATCTAGTATGAACAAGACGCAGCTAGCCGAACTCAGAAATAAGGCAATCGGTTTCGTGTTCCAGTTTCACTATCTGCTGCCGGATTTTACCGTCCTTGAGAACGTACTAATTCCCCATTTGATTCGCGGTCGCGGCCAATCCAAAAACGCGCTCGACAGAGCCAGAAATCTCCTGGATATGGTGGGGATATTAAAGTTGGAAAATAAGCGAACAACGCAGATTTCAGGGGGAGAACAGCAGCGTACGGCTATTGCCCGGGCACTGATGAATAACCCCAAGATCATCCTTGCAGATGAGCCTACCGGTAATTTGGACTCGGTGACCACACAGAAGGTCTGTGAAATATTTAATGAGATAAAGAGGCGATTCAATACAACCTTTATTGTAGTTACTCATGACAGGTCAGTAGCTGCGCACACCGAACGCATAATTGAGGTTAAGGACGGCAGGGTCATAAGCGACAGTAGTACCGGTGTTTAGAGTTTATGGTATGTACCGTCAGCATCAATATAACGTAATTGAGACGGAAGTTAGCGGACAGTTAGGGTTTGAACTGCTTGATATCAATAAAATAAAGCGGGACAACAAATCACATACAGAATATTTTGTTAAAGTCTAAAATGCCATAAACTATTATGCATGGGGTATTCTGGCACCTGAGATCAATTTGGTTATGAAAAGGGTGAGGCAATTCTCAATAGTAGGAGCTTTTACTCTCGGCCTGGCAAGCGCATAGAGGCTATCATTCCGCACCGGCGAAATAAGTAAAGCTAGCGCTATTACATTAACTATGCGGCTGGCCCGTGCGTAAGGGGGTATAAATGACTGATAAGCATAACAGGTTAATCTTTGAAAAGAGTCCCTATTTAATTCAGCACGCAGAGAATCCTGTCGATTGGTACCCGTGGTCAGAAGAGGCTTTCGAGAAGGCTAAAAAGGAAAACAAACCGGTCTTCTTATCTATTGGATATTCTACCTGCCACTGGTGCCATGTGATGGCGCACCAGTCATTTGAGGATCCCGAAGTAGCTGGGCTCATGAATGAGACGTTCGTATCTGTCAAGGTGGACCGTGAGGAGCGGCCTGACATTGATAGTGTCTATATGACCGTCTGTCAGACTATGATCGGTAGCGGGGGATGGCCTCTAACGATAATAATGACGCCGAATAAAGAGCCCTTCTTTGCCGCTACCTATATTCCGAAGCAGGCATGGTTTGGGCGCGTTGGAATGCTGACCCTCATACCGCGCATCAAGGAACTCTGGTCGACACGACAGGCTGAGGTATTGAGTTCCGCCACTCGGATTGCTGCATCTCTACAAAATACCGCACCCGGAGCACCTGGCGACAGTTTGAACGAACCTCTACTTCACCTGGCCTATAAACAGTTATTGGAGCGCTTCGATGACCATCATGGTGGATTTGGCAGCGCCCCGAAGTTCCCGACGCCGCACAACCTGCTCTTTCTATTGAGGTATTGGAAGCGCACGGGTAATGAGAAGGCATTGAACATGGTAGAGAAAACGCTCCAATCCATGAGACGCGGGGGCACCTATGACCAGGTTGGTTTTGGCTTCCATCGTTACTCGACGGACTCAAGATGGCTTATACCACACTTCGAAAAGATGCTTTATGATCAGGCCTTGCTGGCGATAGCATACACAGAAGCCTATCAAGCAACCAAAAAGACAGAATATGCCAAAACAGCCCATGAGATTTTCACCTATGTTATGCGGGACATGACCTCTCCGGAAGGAGTTTTCTATTCCGCTGAAGATGCCGATAGTGAGGGCGAAGAAGGTAAGTTCTATTTGTGGACAAGTGATGAGATAAAGAAAGTACTGTCGCATGAACGAGCAGATCTGGCAGTCAGGCTGTTCAATATCACCGCTGATGGGAATTTTGCCGACGAGGTTACCGGTAGAAAAACCGGGCGCAACATTTTACACCTTACCAAATCCGTTGAGGAACTGGCTGCTGACCTGAGTGTGTCTGTGCCCGATCTTCGAGCACGGATAGAAGAGATACAAGAGGAACTCTTCGCTTACCGAGAGAAACGTATTCATCCTCACAAAGATGATAAAATTCTGACCGACTGGAACGGGTTTATGATTGCTGCGCTGGCAAAGGGGGCGCAGGCATTCGGTGAACCCAGATATGCAAATGCGGCCAGACGTGCCGCTGACTTCATTATTAAGAGTGTTCGC
>CAZYRA010000026.1:0-2254 GCA_964649385.1 uncultured Dehalococcoidales bacterium
GGCAAAATTACCTTCAGTATCCTTATCCCCAAGTAATTGACTTTTTACCTCTTCTAATAACAAAATGGGGGTGCTATGACTCAGATTATTATTGCCCGACATGGTGAAACTGAATGGAATGCTAGTGAGATATTTAGGGGCAGGCGCGATATTGGATTAAATGAGACAGGCATTGAGCAGGCAGAGCTGTTGGGGAACTATTTGATAGATTTGAGGATAGAAGCTATCTATTCCAGCCCGCTAAAACGGGCCCTGGACACAGCAAGGTCTGTGGCCAAACATCATAGTCTTAATGTCAACGTCAACCCAGGCCTGATGGATTTCAACTATGGAGCATGGGAAGGCTTGACGCATCAGGCGGTAAAGAACAAGTATAGAGAACTATATAAGCGATGGCTAAAAGAGCCTCATTTGGTTAAAATCCCTGAGGGGGGTAATTTAGACGAAGTAAGAGAAAGAGCTAAGAGTTTACTGGATAGAGTGGTGTCAAAGCATAGTGGCCTAGTGGTGTTGGTATCTCACCGGGTGGTAAGCAAGGTTATGATATGTTCCATGCTAGGTCTGGAGAATTCTCATTTTTGGGATATTAAGCAGGATCTGGGAGGAATCACCGTTTTCGAGCATGAGAGCGACCGCTACAAACTTATCAAGCACAATGACACATCCTACCTCAACCAAATTCAGAAGCACACGCTCGACGATTTCTGATAGAACCCCCCTTAGTTGTCCATCGAACACCGATATTGAGAAGGGATTGAAGCTCCACCTCCGTCCAACGATTAGTCAGAATGTGCAGTAATACAAAAAGCAGGAGCCAAAGCTCAAGCCTATCGGTGCTACTCTATCTTCTCAATCCCGCCAGCCCAGAAATCATTGAGCTGCCTGTACTCACCCGCTGTCTTGAGCTCACCGGTTACCACCACCCGGTCACCATTTTCGATTCCCTCGATACTAACCGCGGGCCTTTCCGTCCGGTCGTCCTCAACCATCAGGTTATACCACACCTGGACCTTCTCCCCACCGGAGGCAATCTCAAAGCAGGGGCAATTAAGCTGGCCCAGCAGGGACACCTCTCCATAGACCATAACTTCCGTATCATACAGCGGCTCTTCCAGCAGTCGGGAAACACTGAGCGCCCCCTCCGTCTTTCCTGCCTCCCGGCCCAAGCAGCCCGAAACAGCAAGCACAGGAATCAGTACCAGAGCCAGTATTAGATGCCTTAACTTCATACGCTTCTCCCAACACAGGATTCAGCAGGGGTAAAGACCTGGTTCAGTGAAAAGGCCCCCTCTACAAGAGACAGGATAGAGAGGCCGGGAAGACCCCCCTACCCTGTCACCACAAAGCACTTTATCCCTACCAGACCCTACTTGACCACCACGTTCAGGACAAAGGTCTGGCCTGCCTTGGTACCGCCATCCCAGGGCTGGCTGTACTCCATAGACAGGCTGCTGGTACCCGGCTTGAGCGCCTTGAAGGTCCATACCTCTTCACCGCCGGCGCCGACCATGCCCGTGTCTTCCGGGGCATTATAGGTATCGCCCTGCGATTGCAATACGGACGTATCACCAACGGACTTCAGTTCCCACTGGAAACCGGTGGTTTGATTAGACTCCAGGGTTACCGTCAGCGTGCCGCCAGCGGCGATTTCAACCTGTTTCCCCGAAGACGAATCATCGACAGATACCGCACTGGAGGCAACGGGACCGGCCGAAGAACAGCCGAACAGTCCCAGCGACATAATAGCCACAACGGCAATGAGCACCATAAATCTTTTCTTCACTGTTTCATTCTCCCTATAACAATACTTTCGTTGAACACAGTTTATCCTTCTCCATTTACTGCAGCAGCAGCCCGACAAAGTTCAGGGTAAAGGTTATCGTGCCGCCAGCAGACAACTGCTGATTCGGTGAGGGTGTAATATTACTTAACTCTGCCTGGTCAGGACCACCCGAGTTATAGCTAAGGGTGTAGCTTCCCTGCGGACAGTTGTCAAAGGTATAGGGCACCGAGCCGTTGGAATCCACGTACGGCCCGTTCAGAGTATAGCTGGCATCCCCATCCCACTCAGCACCATTTAAGGTGGCATTGACTATCACGGTACCACTGGCCTCGGAATGGAAGTTCAGGGTGTAGGTTATGGTACCACCAGAGGACAGGGTCTGAGTTGGCTGTGGTGAGATGCTGATTAAGGTCGCCCCGATGGGACCACCGTCGTGATAGGTGAGGGTGTAGCTCCCTGCCGGCAAGCCAC
>CAZYRA010000026.1:2354-12807 GCA_964649385.1 uncultured Dehalococcoidales bacterium
TCCCCGTCCAGGTCGAGCCGTCAAGGGTTGCCTTTACCCTTACCGAACTGGTGTTTTCGGAGTAGAAGTTCAGGGTAAAGGTGGTGGTATGGCCCGCAACTACGGACTGGGTCGGCTGCGGCGAAATACTGGCCAAGGTCGCTCCGGACGGACCGCCTGAGTTATAGCCTACCGTATAGCTACCAGCAGCTATGTTGCTGAACGTCTGGGCTACCGAGGACCCGGAATACCCCTGGGGCCCGGTTACAGTATATTTGACCTTCCCCGTCCAGGAAGCACCATCAAGCGTTGCGTTAACCTTAAGCGCCGTGGTGGCTTCGGTCTCAAAATTGAGGGTGAAGGTTATCGTACCGCCATCAGATAGGCTCTGGGTCGAGACTGGCGTGATATCAGAGAAGGTCGCCCCGGCCGGACCACCGGAGCTGTAGCCCAGGGTATAGCTTCCGGTAGGTACGTTGCTGAAGCTCTGGGTTACTGAAGAACCAGAATAGGTCTGCGGGCCGCTTACGGTATAGTTGACTCCCCCCGTCCAGGAGGCGCCATCAATAGTAGCATTTACCACTATCGTACCGACACCGGGCTCCGGCGGTGGTGGTGGCGAAGACCCCGGCGTCTGGAAAACCCAGGCCTCCGTCCATGTTGAAGTCTGGCCGCCCTTACTGGCATTCGCCTTCCAGTAGTAGGTCTGGCCTTCACCCAGCTTGCCACTGGGTACGGTGTAGCTGGGACTGGACAGATTTGATTCATCAATAATCAAATCCTGGAAGTTACTGTGCTCCGATACCTGGACTCGATAGGTAGCATCAGCATAATTACAGTTCCAGGCCAGTATCGGCGTTAGTGATGAGACCGTACTGCCATTAGCCGGCGTCTCCATGGTAACCGTCGGCGCAACCCCCTCGCCGCAGCCGGAAAGGCCGAGCAAACCCACCAGTAATAATAAGGCTACATACTTCCTGTATCTTTTCACTTTTACCTCCCGTGGTCATTTTCTTTCGCTTACGCCTATCCGTAAACAACTGTGCAAGAAAACAAACTGGTTTACTTTGCCCTATATTGTATCACAGAATATCAATCCTTTTCCTTTAATAAAGCCTTCAGCAACTTCCTGGTATTTTACAACAGGGAGGCTAAACAAAAGATTAACAAAACTAGTGGAATTATAAATATTTTCTAAGCATTTACGTGATAATCCTCAAAACGAGGGAACTATTGATACGGGAAACCCAATGCAGTATAATGAGGGACTAGCAGGCGGACAGTGAGTCGCTGGTTTGGAAGGAGACAGGTATGGAAATCAGGAAGACCTACCAGAACATAAACCCCGAGTTGCTCTATGATGAGATAAGGGACTTCACCCTGAAGCAGGGGGTAGTCTTAGCAGAGACCAAGATGGAAACATACCAGGTTACCGGCGATTCATCATCATTCATTTCCCGGGGCAACCTGGCCTTCAAGGCACAGGACAAGACCGACAAGGGGGGGAAGGAGTGTCTCAGGGTACATATCGTGGGCTCAGCTAAGGGCGAGACCAGAGTAATAATTAATGTTGATGAGGAGCTTTTCCCACCGGAAAAGCTCACCGCTCTACAGAAAGATGTGGATTTTATTTTCACTTCATACGAAGTGACCCACCCTGATTCCTATTAGAGCGGAATTGCCTGGATTGTAGTTTGATGGAGCGAACTTAAGGAGAGCCATTAGATGAAACAATACACGCCAGGAAATATTCGTAACCTTTCCCTGCTGTCTCATTGCGGCGCCGGTAAGACGTCGCTATCGGAGGCAGTTTTGTTCACGCTCGGTATCACTACCCGATTGGGTAAGGTTGATGACGGGACAACTACCTCAGACTATGACCCTGATGAGGTGAAACACAAGATCAGCCTTAACCTGACCCTGATCCCCTGTGAGTGGCAGGACACCAAGATTAACCTTATCGATACCCCCGGTTATACCGACTTTGTCGGTGAGGTCAAGGCAGCCGTCCGGGTCAGCGAAGGAGCGGTAATCGTAGTCTGCGCCGCCTCCGGTGTTGAGGTCGGTACAGAACAGGTGTGGGGCTATAGTGAGAAAGCCGGCTTAGCCCAGCTAATCTTCATTAATAAGATGGACCGTGAGAACGCCGACTTTTACCAGACCGTGGAACAGATTCAGGCGAAGTTCGGCGCTAAGTGTGTTCCGATACGATTACCGATAGGCACCCAGAGTGATTTTCAAGGGACGGTTGATCTCTTGACAATGAAAGCCTACCTCGGTTCCCCAGCGAAGGAGGCGGAGATACCCTCCTCAGTAGAGGCACAAGCCATCTCCTTCCGGGAGAAACTAATCGAGGCGGTAGCCGAGATTGATGATAAGCTTATTGAGAAGTACCTCGGCGGTGAAGAACTCAGTCTAGAAGAGCTAACCGATAGCCTGCGCAAGGCAACCAAGAGCGGGCAGATTGTACCCATTCTGGTTGGCTCCGCGGTGCAGAATATTGGGATTACCCCCCTGCTCGACGCCGCCTGTAACTACCTGCCCTCACCCGGAGAGCAGGATGTGGCTATCGTTGATGACTCCGGTGCCGAGGTAGAGAAGATTAAGCCCAGCCAGGACGCCCCACTGGCGGCCCTGGTGTTTAAGACCAGCGCCGACCCCTATGTCGGTAAGCTTACCTACTTCCGAGTCTATCATGGTGCTATTGACAGCAACTCCCAGGTATGGAACGTGACGCGAGGTGAGATAGAGCGCATCGGCCAGCTGTTTATCTTAAGAGGTAAGAACCAGGAGGCGGTATCCCAGCTCGGCGCCGGAGACATCGGAGGGGTAGCCAAATTGAGTATCACCAGCACCGGCGATACCTTGGGCAGCCGGGACAAGCCACTGAAAATAACCCCCGTTCCATTCCCGGAGCCTATCTTCAGCGAGGCAGTACACCCCAAGACCAAGACCGATGTTGATAAGCTGGGCACAGCCCTCACCAGACTGGTCGAGGAAGACCCTACCCTGCGCGTAAGCAGGGATAACGACACCAATGAGACTATTCTATCCGGCCTTGGCGAGACACAGCTTGCTGTAGCCGCTGACAAAGCGCTGCGTAAGTTCGGGGTCGGTGTGGAGATGGCAACGCCAAAGGTACCCTATAAAGAGACGATTACAGTAACGGCCAAGGCTGAGCATAAACATAAAAAACAGAGTGGCGGACATGGCCAGTACGGGCACGTTCTTCTTGAGCTGGAGCCCATGCCCCGCGGCAGTGGTCGTGAGTTTGTTAACAAAATAGTCGGTGGTACTATCCCCAAGAACTATATCCCCGCAGTAGAGAAAGGGGTCAACGAAGCGATGATAGAAGGTGGGCTAGCCCGCTACCCGGTGGTGGACATAAGAACGATATTATATGATGGCAGCTTTCACCCAGTCGATTCCTCCGACATATGCTTCAAAATTTCCGGGGCGCAGGCACTAAAGAAAGGCCTGGACAAGGGACAGCCTATCCTCCTCGAACCGATAATGAATGTCAGGGTGAGAGTGCCCGAGAAATTCACCGGTGACATTATCGGTGAACTTAACGGCAAGCGGGCCCGGGTGCTGGGTATGAACCCTGAGGGGGAAACTAACGTTATTGAGGCACAAGCACCACTGGCTGAGATTTTGCGCTACGCCATAGACCTAAAATCGATAACCCAGGGCCGGGGCAGCTATACTGTAGAGTTCAGCCACTACGAAGAGGCACCGGTCCAGATTACTCAGAAGATCGTTGCCGAAAGGCAGGCAGAGAAAGGCTAGAACCCTCTCCCACCTTCCGCCCAGTTAATTTGTTCCCGACGCCCAGCAAGAGCAAAGTAATTTCTTGCCTCTTGATGGCGATGCCCCAGTAAAGAACCGGTGCACCGCCATCGAATTCCTAAGAGACCATTCTTTCTATTTGGAAATCTTCCTTATGTGCTTGATGTACTTAAGGCAGCCGACATCAGTACCCACTATCGCTTCCGAAGCACGCAGGGCACTCATCATCCCGATATCTTTGGGGTCAATGAAGGCCATATCCAGTCCCGCCTCAAGAAGCATGGCCAGGAAAGCCTGGTTAATCAGGCTACGGTGAGGTAAGCCAAAGGAGATATTGGACAGACCTACCGAGGTCTTTACCCCCCGGCCGCCATAGCGCTTCTTGATTGCCCGGGTACTCTCAATAACAGCACGGCCCTGCTCCTGATTACTGCCGATAGTCATCACTATGGAGTCGATATACAACCGGGAGGGATCCACTCCAGCCTCATCCAGCGTACAGACCATTATATCTACTTCTTCGAGACGCTCCTCAACTGTCTTGGGCATCCCAGTCTTTCCCCCCATAGGCAATCCGATAATATCGCCATCGAAATTCTTAACGATATCAATGAAGGCTCGCTCTCTGGGGTCATTATTAATGGAGTTGATGAGAGGACGTTCCTGGCAAAGCTCCAGTCCAGCCGCCATCGCCTTAACGTTAGGGCTATCAATGGCCAGGCGCACTTTACCCACCTCATCATGAATAAGACCGATGGCCCATTTCATATCATCAATCTCATCCTCCATGCTGGTAGCGGTATTAACATCAATGATATCCGCTCCAGCCTCTACCTGCTCCCGGGCAAGACGCCTGATGGTAGCTTCGTCCTTGGTTTCAAGCGCTGCCTTAACCGATTTCCGTGTTGAGTTGATTAATTCTCCGACTACTAGTATTTCAGTCACCTCCTAACTTACTTATCCGGTTTAACCGGAAATCCCGGATTTTGCCTTAAATCTATTCACCGAGTTAATCTCAATATCCAATAGCTCAGCAATACGGAACTTAGCCTCCATTCCCTTCGGTCGGTCGGGCATCTGCTGAATGAGCCCCAGATTAAGCTCATCCCGCACCGCACCCATAATAATCGAGTCGGAGAGCTCTCTAACAGAGACCTTGAGCTTACCGGCAACGTACTCCTTAGCTTCCTTGATCCTCATACCCTTGGCCATCTCCATTCGTGCCACCAGATCTCCGGCGGTACGCATTCCCCCCATCCCCGATGCCATAGCGTGAGCTTCAAGCATACCATGGATGTCTCCAATGCCTACCTACACCCCGTCCAACTGACAGATCTCAACCACCGCCTTGGACGCCCTGGTCACCGCATCTACCGGCGGGGTATCACTCAAGGGAATACCACCAACACCCATACCCATATTGGCGTGAACTGGTATCTGGGAAGCCTTAGTACAGGCTTTCGTATAGGTAATAACACGGGAGACATTCCAAGGACAGCTCCTCGAGGTAACGATATTCGCCACCGGGCCAAAAACATTAGCCCCGGCCTTCTCAGCCATTTTTACCTGCTGATGGGGCCACAAGCCAGCCAGACGCACTCCATCATAGGTTAGTGCTCCATGTATTCCCAGAACGAACTCTCCGGCCATCCCGATATTGATCATCAAACCGGGGTGCTTCTTCTTAAGCTGCTCAGTCGCCATCAGGGCAGCCTTAAAGTCAATGTCACCGAACGCCCCGGTAGTATCAAAGTTAATAAGATCAGCACCGGCCTCGTAGATGCCACTTCCGACATAGACCATATCTCTGACGGCATGCTCAATCATGCCTTCCGCGCTCTCCCGGGCCTCTTTTATCATCCCCTTATTTAGCAGTTCCGTAGGATTGGGAAAGGGCCCATCAGGCTGGGTATATAAGCCCAAGTTAGGCATCGCCCCGTACCAGAAGGGGGCGGCAGTAACCAGCATAGTGCGCTCCACCAATATCCGCTCATCAGCCAGAATAGGCCTTAATGGCTTATAGCTATAGTCAATATGGCCGTATTCGATAATGTCAGCACCCAGCGCCCTTTCATAGAGTTCTGAAGCTACCATCCTGCCACAGTCTATCCCCAGTCCGGCCCCACCCGACACACCGGCAGTTATTTTCACAGTACCCTCATCACTCGAGAGTACGACCTCTTTACCCGGCTCTACGCTGACAACCCTTTCCGGCCGGACATAGATATCCACGATGTGCTCTATCTCATCCTTAGTCAGCAGGGGGACTTCAGCCCTTTCAGCGGCATCCTTGGTTCCTTCTTCGACATCCTTTCTTACTTCATCATCGGTCATCTCGACCACAACGCCATCACCTAAACGCTGCATCGTCTTTGCCATCACCAATTACCTCCTTTATTCAAATAAAACACCATATTCTGCCTCAAGAAAATAGACAAATATTAGAACACACTAACCTCCTTTCCATATTCTCAAAGTCAGCTTAGCAGACTACTGGCACAATCTCTAACCTACAGGCTCACTATCCTCTCCTCCAGATTGCTGATACATGAAAGAAGAAAAGCGGCCGCTCTTAAAAACTGTCACCGAATACTTCTCAATCTTCCACTGGGGAATCCGGCACTTCTCACAGGTCTTAGCATACCACTTGTTACGAAGCCAGCGCGCCGCATGACTGTTCTTGGAATTACGAACTACCATCTGCTTGTTACAATGAGTAGTTACAAAGGCATAAGAACTACTCCTCACCTCAAAGGTCTTGATGCCGTGGAGAACCCCCCCCCGTGAGGGCCAGAGCTTAATCTTCTCCACCAGCTTGAAAAGGGGGACCCGTTTGGGATAATAGATCTTTCTTTGCATCGAACCTGACAATTTCCTTTCCCTTGTTATAACCGAATTATGGCGGGGAGTCCGAGAGTTACACTCGGCTACACAAATTTAGAGTCTGTGCGATCTTTCCGATCAACCCCCCTCTTATTTCTAATACCCCCTAACTAAAACAACAGGCATTAAGGAGCATAGCAGCCACACCAATCTCCAGGCTGTCATGAATCAAGCGCTCTTTGACCATAGCATAAGCCTCTCCATCCAGCATCAACGGCGACGCCGGTGCCGCAATCAGCGTTTCCGGCTTAACATACCTCGCCCGGATATTGTCGGCCGAAGGCGAAGCATCAAAGAACACGGTATAACGGCTAAGCGCCTCCTCGAGATTAGCTTCCAAGGTAATCTCGTGATGCTCTCTTACCAACAGCCCCATTCTATCCTGGTCAAGGTCAAAAGCACCTACCTTAGCCCCCTTCTCCTTAAGAGATAAGACCGCATTCCAGCCTACCCGGCCAGCCCCACCAATCACTAGCACTCCGCGCTTATCAAGACCCCCGGCCATAGCTTCCAAAGCGACAACATACCCCCTCGCCGTCGCCTCCACATTATAAACAACCCTCCTTGCCAAGAGATTCAGGGCGATAAACTGGTTATCATCAGCGAGGAAAACGATATCAGCGCCTCTCTCGACCCCCTCCGCCAATCCAGCTACATCACTATCCTCTGTCCGGAACACATCAGCGCCAAGATAGGACAAAATTCCGGCAACCGTCTCAACAAAACCCTCAATTACTCCTTGTCCTACAGCCACCGGGATCACAGCTACCCTTCGGGAAGCCATGGTATCTACCGTCTTTTTCTCACTACCACCAATAGAACGGCCGGCAATCTCCTTAAGCGACAACCCCGTTTTTCGAACCAACTCAGTATCATACCGGGAAAGTCCCTCCCTGATATCAACCATATCTTCTTTTTTTAGACGCCCCACCTCATTCACCCTCTGGACAGCGGCGCGGCAGCAAGACCCACCCCACCAGATCCATCCTCAAGACAACCATCTTCCTCAAGATAGTCTCTAATATTTTCAATAACCCGCTTGTGTCCAAGCCAAGCCTGCTCCAGGCTTTCCCCAGAAGTAACCAGAGTGGCTACCAGTGGGAGTTGCTCCTGATTAAAGTTCGACAGGCCGACATCGGCGCCAAAAAACCGGGTAGTCATTTCCAGGGGGCCAGCTTCTGTCATAATATGTTCCCCCAGAATCTCCAGGCTGGTTCCAGAGATCTTAACATGCTCGTAGACCACTCCCCTTGCTACCTTCACTTCGGGGACCGGCGGTAGTGTATCCTTAACAAAGATGTCTCCCAGCAACTTGAGCATGTTTATCCCGGTGGACATGTAAACCGCAGTAGGTGTCTGACTGGGAAGCCTGGCATCAATCTCGAAGACCTTGAGAACACCCCGGTCAAGGACAAACTCAACGTCCATTATCCCCTTCAGATGAAGGCCGCGGGCAATGGTGAGCGCAATGTCCTTAATCTGCCGCTCTAACAACACGGAAACCCTGGCTGGGGCAAGTACCCTTTTGCAATCATACCGGGCATCCATTTCCAGCTCAGTAACCTGAAGTACGGTATAGTGCCCAGCCAGTCCCAAGACCTCGACAGAATAGGACGGGCCCTCGAGGTATTCCTGCAGTACCCAGTCTTCCAACCCCGAACCGACACGACCAACAAAATCACTGAGCTCCTTTTCGTTATCAATCCTGGTTACCCCTTGACTACCACTGGAAACGGATGGTTTTATCATAAGCGGTAACCCGCACTGAGGCCAGCTTCGTGGCAGGGGGATACCCAGCTTTTCAAAAAGGTGGTTGGAACGCTTCTTGGAATTAGTAACCGAATATGCTACGGCATCATAGGCCAAAGGGATACCTACCGCACCAGCACACTTCTCTAGGGCCCTCAGGGCAACGGTACTTTCAAGTGCCGGGACAATCAGGTCAACCATTTCTTTTTCTACCAACTGACATAGAGCCGGTGCATCCTTCACGACGTCGCACTGATAGAAAGAGTGACACAACCCTGACGCCGGTAGACCCGGCTTCCTATCTACCAGAAGCACCTCCCACCCCGCTTCACGGGCCAGGAAGGCGGCTTCAACACCCTGCAGTTTTCCTCCAACAATCGCCACTCTCACAACAACATCTCTTCCCCAGCGCAGCATCTGGTAAGGTAGCTTTTCCTTTCCTGCTCAATCCACGAGATATAATCACTAAGCTCCGCTTTAGCCAGTCCCAATTCGTTGAGGATAGGGGTTATCCCTTCTACCGTACGATAGCCCTCCGAGACATCCAGGGTACTCTCGGCGACACCCACCATTCCCGAACGGGGAAGAATCAATGAGGTCACCACATTAGCTCCCGCCTCCAGCTTACCCCGCAGCCCATCGATACCGTATACATCTAAAGATGCCGGCACTAACCGATCGGGAAACAGCAGGCGTAAAACAGCGATAATCAGCAGTTCGCGCATCTTGGCGGGTGGTGGAAAACCGTGCATGGGAATCCCTTCCTGCGGAACAAAATTCATCACCCGCACCTGATGAGCTCCCATATCCTTCATCACCACCATCGAATCAACCACGTCTTCCAAAGACTCCCCCACCCCGCTCAAGATACCTTCTTCTATAAGCAGTCCCAACCTGGCCGCCTTGTATTTTACCCTGAGTCTATCGTGATAACTCTGGTTCAAGCGAAGCTGATGGAAGAGTTTTTCGTTATGGGTCTCCTGATAGCAGGCATACCATTCCGCCCCTGTCTCAAACAGCTTCTCCAAAACCACATCGGGAACAGCTCCCGGAGAAATCATTACCGGTAAAGAGGTCTGCCGTTTAATCTCCTTTATCAGACCAAGCAGGGGGTCAAAACCACCCTCTCTACCGTAATAGAAGGGGTCCTCCCCCATGGTCAAATCAAGCAGGTGAACCCCCGAGTCCACCATTTCAAGGGCTGTTTCAATAACCTGGCTATCGGCCTTGCGATATCGCTGACACAACCTGTTGGAGATACGATAGCTACAGAAGGCACAGTTATTACGGCACCAGGTAGAAAAGTACAGGAAGCCGTAAAGGAAGACCTTGTCCCCGAAATAACGGCACCTCAACTTTCGGGCCGCGGCAAAAAGCTTCTCTACTTCTTCAGCCTGGTCTAAGTTGAGCAGGTACAGAATCTCCTCCCTGCTCAGAGACTCCTCGCAGAGTGCCTTATCTAATATCTCTTCTGTCAGAAAACAAATATTGTTTCTTGTCACAACCTGAATACCAGCTTATTAAGCTAACCCGGTTAGTTCCTTTATCTTATTCAGTCCATCAACAGCGCTTTCCGCATAGGCATCAGCCCCTATCCGCTTAGCCCATGGGTCATTGCACGGTGCTCCACCAACGATAGTCTTTACCTTACCCCGAAGACCGGCTTTCTTCAGCTCTTCCTCCAACACCTTCTGGTTCTGCATAGTGGTGGTCAGTAGAGCACTGCTACCAACTACATCCGCCCCTACCTCCTGGACCTTCTTGACAAAGTCGGCAATAGGCACATCTCTACCGAGATCATAGACCTCAAAGCCGTTGGCCAGCGAGAAGGACACCACCATCGATTTTCCGATATCATGGACATCCCCCTCTACCGTCCCGATGACTACCTTCTTGGCTGCTTTAACCTCTGATGCGGGCAGCGCCTCCATACATATCGCCGATGCCGTCTTCATTGCCTCAGCCGCCAGCATCAATTCCGGCAGGAATAACCGTCCCCGGTCAAAGAGGTCACCGACTTCGGTTATCCCGGGAACAAATCCCGCGGTTATTA
>CAZYRA010000027.1:0-1913 GCA_964649385.1 uncultured Dehalococcoidales bacterium
CCCCGGGCAGAGTAGAGGGCGAGCAGTTCTTCGGCGACACCCTCCGCTGCCTCCCGGGCTCTCTGCTTGGTGCGTGTCCATTCTGGGGTGCCCAGCCTGCTTGGCACCGGCGGGTGTTCGCTGGCGCCGACGTAGCGGTTGACGCGATATATCTGGTCGGTGGGGACGTAGAGCCTGTCATCGGCTGCATACTGCAGCACCAGGTATTCCTTCTCGGTACCGGCGCTCTCCATAGTGGTGACGCCGCTAAACCGGGCGATGCCGTGCTCAATATGTACCACGTAGTCGCCCGGGCTCAGGTCATTAAGGAGTCTCTGGTGTGAAGCCGGGCGCTTCTTGCTGAGGCGGTGCTCTTTACTGAAACCGAAGATTTCATAATCGGTAAAGAGGTGGCTGCTTCCGTTCATTGTCCAGCCCTCAGCCAGCAGACCTTGGACCAGGGTGAGCGAACCCGGGGGAGGCTCCTCCTTAATCTCAGTAAGGGGGGGAGCGATAATATCCTCTTCGCCGAGTATCTCTGAGAGGCGGCTCGCCTGGTGGCTGACGAGGATAAGACGGTGCCCCTGTTTCTGGAGGTGCTTCGCCTTCCTGATAAAGGCAGGCAGTTGCCCCGCGTAGCTGGGGGCAGGGGTAAAGCTCAGGCGGAGTGATTGCTCATCGGAGGCTTTGTCCCAGGTGGTAAGTGCTAGGCACTGCTTTTTATTGATTTCCGCATTCAATTCCTGCCAGGTGAAGTAGGGCCTGGGGAAATTGGGGGGCAGCTCGCCTCGTTCCAGTTTCTCGGCACGCATCTCGCTGGCTTTAGCCTCCAGGTCTGCGGTGGCTGAAGTCAGACTGTGGGGTTCGTTCAATATTATCAGTGTATTTCGGGGCAGATAGCTTAAGATACTGTCCCTGTTGAACAGCGGGGCGTAGAACATCATCTTATCGGATACCCCTCTCTCAAGCAGTATAGCCAGGTCTTGTTCAAGCTGCTGGCGCACCTCGGCGTTACAGCCTGCCAGGTCGATGTTGCCTAAGGTCTGCTCGAGTTCCTCTTTGCTGCTTGAAAGAAGGGTCAGCAGCTCGGTGGCTGGGGTGATGGCCACTTCGGGTACCTTCGTCAGTGAGCGCTGGCTGGCTGGGTCAAAGAGGCGGATGCTGTCGATAGTATCGCCGTAGAAGTCCAGTCTGGCCGGCAGGTCGCTGGAGGGTGGGTAGATGTCGATGATGCCTCCCCGCCGGCTGATGGCACCGGGTACTTCCACTGTGCTTTCTATCCGGTAGCCCATCACATGCCAGCGCTTTAGAAGGCTGAGCGGTTCGGCGCTGTCACCTACCCTTATTGTGTGATGGGTAGAGGTGAAATTACGATACGGCGCTACTTTCTGCATTAGCGCCGGGGCAGAGGTGATAGTCAAGAGGATGTCCTGCTTTCCCCCCGCACCGGCTAAGGCAGAGAGCACCCGGAGCCTTTCCATCTCGGTTGCAGTATCGGAAGCCATACGCTGGTAGGGGAGGGCGTCGGGTTCGGGAAAAAGCCTTAGCTCGGTAGTGCCGGTCCAGGTTGCGAGCTGCTCAGAGAGTTTTTTACTTTCCTCCGGCTGTGCCGTAACTACCAGTAAAGGCCTCTTCAGATTGTGGTATAACGACGCTATCAGGTATGGCCTGGCAGCATCAAGCACTACCAGCCTGATACTACTGTCTGGCTTGCCCAGCTTGTCGATAAGCTGGCGATAGGCTGGCATCTCGTCGCTTAAGTGTAATAGTTTGGTTATTTCCGGCGGCATTTTTCTCCCCAAACACCACTAGGAGCTTGTCCTACTAATTCCATCTTCATAGCTGGAGTAGCTTGTTTTCTGAGGCCAGTTAGCTTTGATCAAGCTGTTACTCGGAAATACTCCTGGGGCTAGCCGAGACGGACTAGCCCTCCG
>CAZYRA010000027.1:2013-11398 GCA_964649385.1 uncultured Dehalococcoidales bacterium
AAAAAAGATGTACGCTGTTATTGAAACCGGTGGTAAACAGTATAAGGTAAGCCCTGGCCAGACGCTAGATGTGGAACGGCTGGATGTTGCCGATGGCGGTACCATTGACCTGGATAGGGTGTTGCTTATTGCTGATGACGACAAGATATTGGTGGGTAATCCTACTGTTGATGGAGCCAAGGTGGTGGCTACCTCGCAGGGTGACGGCAGGGGTAAGAAGGTTATTGTATTCAAGTATAAACCAAAGGTACGTTATAGTAAGAAAACGGGACATCGTCAGTCTTATACCAGGCTGACTATTGATAAGATAGTTAAAGCCGAGATTAAGTAGTGTTGATTAAGAAGGGGTGACGGTAAGTGGCACATAAAAAGGGGGGTGGCTCCTCCCGTAATGGTCGGGATAGTAATTCCCAGCGGCTTGGAGTAAAGAGATATGCCGGACAGGTTGTGAATGCCGGGACCATCTTGGTACGGCAGCGGGGTACCCGTATTCACCCGGGTAGTAATGTGGGTGTTGGTAAGGACTACACTCTGTTTGCCCTTGTTGGCGGTGTTGTCCAATACGAACCGGCCGGTAAGAATAGGAGGAAGGCCAGCGTTTACGCTGTTTAGGACTATGAAGGACAAGATTCATCCCAAGTATTACACCGATGCCCAGGTAATCTGTGCCTGTGGTAATACCTTTGTTACCGGCTCTACGCGGAAGGTGCTCAAGGTTGAGATATGCAGCAACTGCCACCCGTTTTTTACCGGAGAACGCAGAATGGTAGATACCGCAGGGCAGGTGGAGCGGTTCAAGCGACGTTACAAACTGGAAGGGTAGCAAGAGGAGTTTTCGTGATGTTAGGAGCAGCTTCAGTAAAGCTGCTCCTTTTTCTTTATTGAGGGGGCCTTGTTTTAATGAAGAGGTTTAATTACGGGGGTCAGGCGGTTATTGAGGGGGTGATGATGCGGGGGCTAAGGGTGGTAGTGACGGCGGTGCGCCGGCCTGGCGGCGGAATAGCTCTGGATACTCAGCTACTGCCGTCTATCTCGACCAGTCGGGCAAGGAAGGTCCCGTTAATCCGGGGTATTCTGGTCTTGATTGAGACCATGGTGCTGGGCATTAAGTCTCTTGTCTACTCGGCCGAGGTTTCCATGGAAGAGGAAGAGGAGAAGCTCTCCGGCCGGGCCACCGGGGGGATAGTTGCTGGTTCAATTGCTTTTGCTGTTGCCGTATTCTTCATTGCGCCCCTTTTCCTGACCAGAATACTGGACAACTATATTGAATCCTCCATAGTATTCCACCTGGTAGAGGGGTTTATTCGTATGGCTATCTTCCTGGCTTACCTCAAAATACTGACCCTGATCCCCAGTCTGGGGCGGCTATTCGCCTATCACGGTGCCGAGCATAAGGCGGTGAATGCTTACGAGGCCGGTGCCCCGCTGGAGCTGGAGGCGGTCAGGAAATTCAGTACGGCGCATACGCGTTGTGGTACCAGCTTTCTGTTTGTGGTTATGATTATCGCTATCGTTGTTTTTGCCTTCATCGGACGGCCTTCATTGTGGCTAATGGTGCTGTCGCGGGTTGCCCTGGTCCCGGTTATTGCCGGGCTTGGCTATGAGGTCACTCAGTTTGGCGCTAGACATACCGGCAACAGTTTTATCAGGGCTTTTTTGACTCCCGGCTTGTGGCTGCAGCGGATGACCACCAAAGAGCCCGACGATAGTCAGCTTGAGATTGGCATATCAGCATTAAGAAGAGCCGTCGAGATTGACCAGCTTGAAGAGGAAGGTTAGGCTTCCTTAAGGGTTATTGGCTGCCATGTCTTACACGGTAAGCTTCTGAAAGAAGCAGGTCTTATTGCCGGTGTGGCACACCGGGCCGGCCGGTCTTCCCTGAAGTAGAATGGTATCACTATCGCAGTCCTTCCAGACTGAGACTACCTTGATGTAGTTGCCTGAGGTCTCTCCCTTGTGCCATAGTTTTTGTCGGCTTCGGCTATAGAACCAGGCATCACCGCTGGACAAGGTCAGGCGAATCGCTTCCTCATTCATATAGGCCAGCATCAACATCTCGCCGCTATCAGCGTCTTGGACTATCGCCGGGACAAGTCCCTTTTCGTTAAACTTCACGTCAGTTATCAACCTTACCTCCTTATCTGTTTTGGTAGCTCCCCTTCCCTCCCTGGTAAGAGAGGGGAAGCATGGATTTTGCCGTGGCTTTGTAAGCCTGCTCCGGATGTCTCATCGGGATATAAAATAGTTTGACCTTATTGGCTGAGGGTAGCCAGCGCCTGTTTCAGGTTGATGTCCTTGGTATAGAGTGCCTTGCCGACGATAGCTCCCTCCACACCGAGTTGATCTAACATCCTGAGATGGTTCAGTGATGAAATACCGCCGGCGGCAATAATAGGTAATCTAACGGCATTGACCAGCTCGTCAATAGCGCTGAAGTTTGGTTCGGTAAGGGTGCCGTCACGGCTAATATCGGTATGGATAAAACGCTTAACCCCTAGCTCGACCATTGACCTGGTAAACTCTATCGCTGTTAGCTTGGTCTCCTGCTGCCAGCCGTGTATTGCGACATGTCCTTTCCTGGTATCAACACCAACAATAATAGATTCGCTGAAACTGCGACACGCTTCTCTAACTAGCGTCTGGTCTTCTACGGCGGATGTGCCCAGGATGACGCGCTCCACGCCTGTTTTAAGTAGCTGTTCTATCGTGTCCAAGCAGCGGATGCCGCCACCTACCTGGGTGGGCACTAGTAGAGCGCTGGCTATTTCGTTGATAACATCCAGGTTGCATAGGCTGCCGGTGGCGGCGCCATCGAGGTCGATAATGTGCACTCTCGGTGCCCCCATTGACTGCCACTCCAGCGCTACCTCTACCGGGTCATTGTAGAATACCGTTTCCTGCTCATAATCGCCTTGATAGAGCCGAACGCACTTGCCTTTTCTGATATCTACCGCCGGGATTACCTCTATGGTGGCTATCTCCTTCCCGCTGCTAAATTCCCTGTCATTTGTAGTCATTATCATACCATAGAACTGCTGCCCCGTGCTAAAATTAGCCCTCCATTGTCTAGTTGTCTTGACACGGTCGGTCTGGATTGCTAGACTGTCATTGCTTGTTCTGTTAACGGGATAATTTGCCTTAGTGCTGAACGTACCTATAATGTAAGGAATAAGCTCACAGAAGGGAATCGATTATTGACCGAATGGTCTAAAAGGGAGGTATAGTAATGAAGGTTACCTTGAGTGTGATTAAGGCTGATGTTGGTGGCTATGTAGGCCATTCCGAGTCACACCCTGCTGTTCTGGCTAAGGCTGAAGAGTATCTAGCCAAGGCTAAGAAGGCGGGGCTACTGATTGACTATCATGTCACCAAGTGCGGCGATGACCTGAATCTCATTATGACGCACCAGCAGGGTGAGGAGAATGAGAGGATTCATAAACTGGCCTGGGATACCTTCGTCGCCGGTACCGAGGTGGCTAAGTCCTTAAAGCTTTACGGTGCCGGGCAGGACCTGCTGTCTGATGCCTTCTCCGGTAATGTTAAGGGGATGGGGCCTGGGGTAGCTGAGATGGAGTTTGAGGAAAGGAAGGCAGAACCGGTCATTGTTTTTATGGCGGACAAGACCTCATCGGGGGCCTGGAATATGCCGCTGTACAAGATGTTTGCCGATCCTTTTAATACCATCGGGCTGGTGATTGCCTCTAATATGCACACCGGCTTTGCCTTTGAGGTGCACGATGTTAAGGAGCATAAGAAGATAGTCTTGAATACCCCGGAGGAAATCTATGATCTCCTGGTCTTCATCGGTGCCCCGTCGCGTTATCCCTTAAAGGCGGTCTACAGCCGGGTGGCTGGGGAGATAGCGGCGGTATCTTCCACCCAGAAGCTCTCTTTGATTGCCGGCCGTTACGTTGGTAAGGACGACCCGGTATGTATTGTGCGCGCTCAGGGGATATTCCCGGCGGTGGGGGAGGTGTTGGAGCCGTTTTCCCTGCCTCACTTGGTGGAGGGATGGATGCGCGGTTCACATTACGGTCCTTTTATGCCGGTATCTATACCCGATAGCATTCCCTCCCGTTTCGACGGGCCGCCCAGGGTGACGGCGGCTGGTTTTCAGCTTGCCGATGGCAAATTGATAGGCCCGCGTGATATGTTTGCCGATATCTCCTTTGACAATGCCCGCCAGCAGGCAAATGATATCGCTGACTACATGCGCCGCCACGGTCCTTTCGAGCCGCACCGTCTGCCCCTGGAGGAGATGGAGTATACTACCATGCCCGAGATAGCGAAGAAGTTGGAGGGAAGGTTCAGCGAGCTTGACTGAGCGAGTAGCGGGATTGCCGGGCTCTGATATTAAAACAGGCGAAAGAGCACCTTCAGGCTCACGCCAATATTAATAGTGGAGGTGAGACAAATGGCGTTCTATGTTATGCTCACTACCTTAACTGACGAGGGAAGGAAGACAATAAAGGCACATCCCCAGAGAATCAAAGAGGTGAATAGAGAGGTCGAGGCCATGGGAGTTAAGATAACAGCCCAGTATGCCGTTCTAGGCCCTTATGACTTTGTCAATATTTTGGAAGCCCCGGATAATGTTACTGTGGCCAAGGTAGCTACCGAGCTCGGCTCAAGAGGTACGATCCAGACGATGACCATGGCTGCGATGACCCTCAGCGAGTTTTGTGATAATACCTAAAGAGAGCTACCTTTCCGGGGACTCATTGCATTATTTACTCCTGGCAACGAACAACAAGGCTAAGGTGTGTGAGTACCGGAGCCTGTTGCAGTCTCTCCCCTTCAGGCTGGTTACTCTGGTGGAAAGGGGTATTACCCTTGAGGTTGACGAGGTGGGGGAGAGTCTGGAGGAGAATGCCAGGCTAAAGGCAATGCTATTATCTGGTGAGAGCCAGCTGGTAGCCCTGGCTGATGATTCCGGGTTGGAGGTTGATGCCTTGGGTGGTGAGCCGGGTCGGTTGTCGGCGCGTTATGCCGGTGAAGGGGCTTCGGATAGGGACAGGGTTAGCCATCTATTGTCCAAGCTTAAAGGTATCCCCTGGGAGAGGCGTTCTGCCTGCTTCCGTTGTGTTATTGCGGTCGCCACGCCTGATGGAAGGCTGGGGTTTTGTTGTGGCGAGTGCCGGGGGCTGATATTACTTGAGCCAAAGGGAGAAGGAGGCTTCGGCTATGACCCCATCTTTTATCTTCCTGAGTTGGACAAGACGATGTCCCAGTTATCACTGGAGGAGAAGAACAGAATCAGTCACCGGGGGCAGGCAGCCAGCGGAGTGTCCCGGGTGCTGGCGGAGTTGGGGTTATGACCGGGCTTTATGATTCTTTTCAGCGGCCGATAAACTACCTGCGTATTTCGGTGACCGACCGCTGTAATCTGCGCTGTATCTATTGTATGCCGGATGACGGTATTTGCCAGATGTCCCACGGGGATATTCTTACCTATGAGGAAATCTACACCATAGTCCAGGTAGCGGCTGAGTTGGGCATAAATAAAGTCAGGCTCACCGGTGGTGAACCCTTGGTGAGGCTGGGGCTGGCTGAGCTGGTACAAATGCTTGAGCAGTTGGATGCGATTGACGATATCTCCCTGACCACAAACGGGACATTACTTAGCCGTTATGCACTTGTGCTGAAGCAGGCAGGTCTCAAGCGGGTCAACATTAGCCTGGATACCCTTCGGTCGGATAGATTCAAGCGTATTACTCGTGGTAGTTGTGATGTTGCCGATGTCCTTAGAGGTATCGATAGCGCCAAGTCGGCGGGGCTTAGTCCTGTGAAGATTAACGTGGTAGTTATGGCCGGTATTAACGATGATGAAGTCCTTGATTTTGCTGATAAGATTATCAGAGAAGGGTGGCACGTGCGCTTCATTGAGTTTATGCCTACTGCAGGGGTGGCTTATAGCCCCTCGCGTTTTGTCCCGGTCAGCGAGATACAAAAACGTCTCGAGCAGTTAGACGAATTGGAGCCATGTCTACCCCACGTTGGTAATGGACCGGCCAGGTACTTCCGTTTCCCTGGCGGCCGTGGTACGGTTGGTTTTATTAGCCCGGTTAGTGAGCATTTCTGTTTCCATTGTAATCGGCTGCGTCTTACGGCTGACGGAAAGCTCCGCCCCTGTTTACTCTCTGATGATGAGGTGGATTTGAAGCAGCCCCTGCGTAGCGGCATATCTTCGTCGGGGCTGAAGCAATTGATTGCCATGGCGGTAAAGATCAAGCCGCTGCGTCATCGTCTGTCTGAGGGGTGTCTGCCCAAAGACCGCCCGATGACTCAAGTAGGGGGTTAATTTATGGAAGAACTGACTCACCTGGATGCCCAGGGTCGTCCTAAGATGGTGGATGTTAGTGTTAAGCCTGATACCCAGCGTGAGGCAATCGCCAGGGGTATTGTCAGGATGCAGGCCGCTACCTTTGACCTGATAAAGAAGGGGGGGGTGGCTAAGGGTGATGTTCTGACGGTAGCCCAGCTAGCCGGTATTATGGCAGCCAAGCGGACACCGGACCTGATACCCCTGTGCCACCCGCTTCTTATCGGGGATATTAAGGTTGAGTTCAGCCTGGATGAAACTGGTTGTGCCGTGTATATTACGGCTACGGTGAAGAGTATCGGTAAGACGGGGGTGGAGATGGAGGCGCTTACTGCGGTGGCAGTTGCTGCCTTAACTATCTACGATATGTGTAAGGCGGTGGACCGGGGTATCATAATTGAGGGTATCCGTCTTACCAAGAAGAGTGGCGGTAAGAGTGGAGTAATTAGCCTTGACACTATGTGATATAATACCTAACTACGGTTAGAGAGGTATGAGCATAGCAAATAATACTAATCCTGCGTAACTAACTGTGAAAAGGAGGTCAGGAAGTGAAAAAGGTATTTTTTATTCTTCTTTCTCTACTGATCGCGGCATTAGGAGTAGTTATCCCGGCGGAATCGGTGGCTGCCCGGCTGGCTTCTTCGCCAGAGTCGTCAGCACCTCTTTCCGCTCAGCAGGAAGATGAGGAGTTATTAATAGAGGATATCCTTGATGAGCTTAACCTGGCGATAGATCTAGCCAGTGATAGCGGCGTCAGGGAGCAGGTAAAGGCCATCAGAAGTATGGTCAGGAAGCTCAAATGGGTGGAACTCACCGGTTCCCCAGAAAGCGCCCTGAGGCATAAGTATGTTATCGCGGAGCAGTTGGAGAAGCTGATATATGAGCTGCCGTTGGCTTCGACGGCTACAGCTACCTTTGCTGCGGTACCGGCGGCAGACCCGCTGTACGAAGAGTTGGTCAGGGTACGGGCCAAGATAGAGCGGCTGATAGTTCTGGAGACGCCACCCGAGGCGGTGCCGCCACCCCCACCTGAGATTGAACGCCCGCCGGAGTTGGAAAGGCTGGTTGTTTACTCGGCCAAGTTCCTCTGCGGTCCTGCCTTTGGCAATGAGGGTGTCCAGCGCGGCTCATATTCCACGGCGATTAATGTGCATAATCCTCACAACGGTAGGGTCTACATCTACAAGAAGGCCGTTGTTGCTAACCGTGAAGATGAGCCTAGGGGGGAGATTTCCGCCTTTCGCAAGGTAGTGCTGGGACCGGACGAAGCGATTGAGATTGACTGCATTGATATTGGTAGCCTGCTCGGGCCCCAGCCGGAGTTGATCGGCCTGAGCGCCTCTTCCCTGGAGCCGGAGACCGGACTGACCACCCCCTCTCTACAGACGCAGACAATCAATCCCGTACGGTCACTAATCCGGTTCGTCAAGGGTTTTGTCGTCATCTATGCTACAGCGCCGGTTGATGTGGTGGCGGTCTACAGCGCCAGCACCCCGGTTGGCTTTAGCCTTGATGTAGAGTACCTGTCGCCGAGCACTTTCGGCGTGCTTCCCGTCACTCCGCCGTCGGATGAGGAGTGTCCTGATGGGTGTTACTGCTTGACTAGAGCGGAGGCAAAGGAACGCGGTTACACCCTGTGTGACGGGAGAGATGTGCTGTGCGGCTATGACGATAGTGGCGCGGCAAAGTATTGCTTCGAGGAGCCCAGTGGAGAGGTCAGGTGTCCGAATGGGTGTGCCTGTCTAAGCAAAGCGCAGGCAGAGGAGTTCGGCTATTCTCTGTGCCAGGGTAAAGAAATACTATGTGGCTATGATGCCCAGCAGAATCCGCTGTATTGCTATGAGAGGCCGACCGAGGAAGAAGAATGTCCTGATGGGTGCTATTGCCTGACGGAAGTGGAGGCGAAGAGGCTGGGCTATGCTCTGTGTGGCGGTCAGGAAATCTTCTGTGGCTATGGTGCCCAGCAGAACAAGAAGTACTGCTTCGAGGAGCCGACCGAGGAGGAAGAGTGCCCCGATGGGTGCTACTGCCTGACTCAGGTGGAGGCGAAGCGACTGGGCTATACCCTGTGCGGCGGCAAGGAGATACTATGCGGGTACGATGCCAGTGGAGCGGCGCTGTATTGCTATGAGAGGTCAACTGAGGAGGAAGAGTGCCCCGATGGGTGCTACTGCCTGACTCAGACGGAGGCAAAGAGACTGGGCTACACCCTGTGCGGCGGCAAAGAGATACTATGCGGGTACGACGCCAGCGGGGTGGCGATATATTGCTATGAGAGACCGACCGGAGGGGAAGAGTGCCCCGATGGGTGCTACTGCCTGACCGAAGCCGAGGCGAAGCGGTTGGGCTACACTCTGTGCGGCGACCAGAAAATCCTCTGCGGGTATGATGTCCAGCAGAACCCGTTGTACTGCTATGAAGAAGAGATCGGAGAAGAGTGCCCCGATGGTTGCGTGTGCCTGACGGATGTGGAGGCTAAGAGGCTTGGCTACGTGTTGTGTAAGGGGGAGAGAATCGCGTGTGGGTATGTTCCCGGTGGACCATCACGGTGGTGCTACCAGAGCCCCGACTGAACTTAATAGGAGCAGGGGGCTTGTAAAAACCCCCTGCTCTAGTTAGCTCTGCAGGCTCTAGCTATTACCTGTGGTTATTACTGGACCTTGAAGGTCACGCTCGTTTTTTCGTTGCCGTCGAGATATAGTAATACCTTGTAGTCACCGGTTGGCCAGCCGTTCTCCGGTTTCGGTTCGGAGAAGCTGACATATCTTGTGCCGTCAGTGGTTATGCTAATTTCATCAATCAGGTAGTCCGATACGTCTTCAAACTCACCCTTGACATAAATCCATTCCGAGCTTACTTTGGTATCAGACGGGGCGTTGGATAGGCTGACCGAGCAGAAAATCTCCGTGGTTTCGGGAGTAAAGACATTGGTCGGTTCAACAGGCTCTCTGCTCTCCGAGTCTACCGATTTACACATCGTAGCTTTGCTCAGTGAGGCGGTGGTAAAGCCGACCTCGCCGGTACAGCCGGCCAGCGGGAATGCCAGTACCACTACCAGAG
>CAZYRA010000028.1:0-11293 GCA_964649385.1 uncultured Dehalococcoidales bacterium
CTACCCCCGTTATGCTCTATTATGCCGGTATACATCTCGTCGCACTCTTCCCAGCCGGAGAGTCCGGCAAAGTGGTGCGCCCCCGGGATGGTGCAGGTCACCCCGTTAAGCAGCTTATCTATCTTCTCTATAGTCACCACCAGGACATCCCCTGCTTCGACGCCGTTAACGTACACCGGACCGCAGAGCGGGTTCAGGCAGGCCGGCACCCTTGCCGAATAGGGCATCATATCCCGGGGATATAACCGGCCCGGTCTATCCCTCAGCGCACCACGGAAGCAGTCCTCGGTTTCGGCAACGAAGGCTTCACCCGGCTCTACTTCAAGGGCAGGCGGTATATTCCTATCCAGGGTGAAGTGCTTGAGTTCATCGAAGTTCTTCGCACGGGGAATGCGTTTAAGTTCCGACATATCCGCCTCCTTATCTAAAGCTAAGAGGCCAGTTTCACAATGAGCGCCCGGTGCATATGCGGTATCGCCAGTATCTCCTGGTAGCACTCGGCGGGGACGGGGTCGTCCAGACAAAGCACCATCATCGCCCCACCACCACGCTGGATGCCCCGGCTCACCTGCATCTGGCTGATATTAACGTCGGCATTGCCGATAATAGTGCCCATCACCCCGATCATTCCGGGACGGTCCTCATGCTCGGTGAAGAGCATATAATCACCCGAAGGCTCTATCTCCAGCCAGTAGTCGTTCACCCGGGTCAGGTGAGTCCTCCCCCGCATTGAGGAACCGGCGACCAGGGTGCTGCCCGATTTGGTCTCCACCTCCACCGTCACCATATTAGCGTAGTTCTCGCAGGTAGTGTCCTTTTCTTCGCTGACCCGCAGCCCGCGGCTGCTGGCAATAATATCAGCGTTAACCATATTAACACGCTCCTCGGTCAATGCCTCCAGGAGGCCGGCCAGGACGGCCACCTTGATGGGATGGGTGTCTTCTCTGGCGATATCTCCCTGGTAGCGGATGGTCAGCGATTTAAAGGGCCCTTCGATTAGCTGGACGGCAATCCTGCCGATTGTTATCCCGACCTGGAGATAGGGGCCGAGCACCGACATAGCCTCGCTGGAAATCACCGGGGCGTTCACCGGGGAGCGGGCCGGATGACCATCAAGGATTGCCGCTACCTGCTCGGCGATATCGATACTGGCGCTCTCTTCCGCCTCAATAGCGGATGCCGCCAGGTGAGGGGTCGTAATTACCCTGTCACACTTCAGGAGGATATTATCCCGGGCCGGTTCCTCAGTGAAAACATCAATCGCCGCCCCGGCCAGGCGGCCCTCTTCGAGCGCCTCGTAGAGCGCCTCTTCATCCACGATACCGCCCCGGGCGCAGTTAATAACCATTGCGGTCGGCTTCATCATTTTGAGCTGATCCCTGCCGATTAGCTTCCTCGTCGTGGGGTTTAAGGGCACGTGTACCGTGACGAAGTCCGACCCCCTCAGCAGGGCCTCCATTTCGACCAGCTGCACCCCCAGCCGCTCGGCCCGGCTCTCGGCGACCATCGGGTCATAGGCAATAACGTTCATCTTGATTCCCCTGGCCATCTCGGCTACCTCGACGCCGACTCTACCCAGCCCGATAATACCCAGTGTCTTATTGCGGATCTCAACCCCCTTTAAGCTACGGTCCCAGACCCCGGAGTGGAGCAGGCCGTGTGCGCGCGGAATCTGACGCGCCAGGGAGAGCAGCATCGCGATGGTATGTTCAGCGGTAGAAACGATATTCCCCTCCGGGGAATTGACCACCAGTATGCCGCGACGGGTTGCCGCCTCGACATCGATATTGTCTACCCCCACCCCGGCCCGGCCGATGACCTGCAGCTTGCCGGCGGCATCAATAATGGCGGCGGTCACCTTGGTCTGACTACGCACTATCAGCGCCTCATAGCCAGCGATAATCGACTGCAGTTCTTCCGCATCAAGCCCCGGCCGTTCATCAACCTCGGCATGCTGGCGGAGAATATCAGCTCCAGCCGGAGCTATCGGGTCGGTAATCAGTACCTTCATCAGAACCCCCCCTTAAGCTTTTCAAAGGTCTCCGCCAGGGCCTCCGGAACCACTCGCACGTCGGATATCACCGGCATAAAGTTGGCATCACCCTGCCAGCGGGGTACGACGTGGGTATGGACATGCTTATCGATGCCGGCGCCGGCTACCCTGCCCATATTGATGCCGACGTTGAAACCATCGGGGTGAAATACCTCCCGCAACAGCCCCAAGCACCGACAGACTATAGCGAAGTGCTCATTGCGCTCCTCATCATCAAGCTCATCCAGGCCCCCCAGGTGCCGATAGGGGGCTATCAGCAGGTGAGCCGGGTTATAGGGGTAGGCATTCAGAATAACGAAGTTCTTGCTGCCACGGTAGAGAATATAGTTTTCCGCATCACAGTCCTGGGCCGGCTTTTCACACAAAATACAGCCCTCCGGTTTTTCCATCCGGATGTACTCCATACGCCACGGCGCCCAAATCTGCTCCACCCAGTTCTCCTTACCAAATGCCTGATGCTATTTTAATCGACCAGCCCCGAGCCGTCAAAGTCCGCTGCCGGCCCGGCTGCCCCGGACGGCACGGGAACGCCTGCAATTGCAAAAAAACGCCGCTTTACTCTATAGTTACTATAGCTATGGAAGAAAAGAAACCACCCCCGGATACCATTACCTTCCTGGGCACCGGCGGCGCCAGAATAATGACGTCCACCCAGCTGCTTGCTTCAGGCGGCCTATGGCTTAATCTGAACGGCACCGAAATCCTCCTCGACCCCGGCCCGGGGTGTATCGTCCAGTCCACCAAGAGGAAGCTCCGGGCCGATAACTTAAGCGCCATTATTATATCACACCGTCACCTGGACCATACCGGAGACGTTAATATCATGGTGGAGGCGATGACCCAGGGGGGGTTCAAGCCTCGGGGCCGGTTCTTTACTCCGGCTGATGCCTTGGAAGGCGAACCGGTCATCTTCTCCTACCTGAAAAAATACCTTGACGGCATCGAGATACTTAAGGAGGGCAGGTCCTACTCCATCGGTGGGGTATCCTTCACCACCCCAATCCAACACATACACCCGGTAGAGACCTACGGGATGGTCTTTAGCACCCCCGAGCACACCTTCTCCTATATCGCCGACAGCCGCTACTTCGACGGCCTGTGCCAAAGTTATACGGGTGAGCTGGTGATTATCAATGTCACCTTTCTCGAACCTCACCCCACCATTGCTCACCTCTCAGTACCCGATGCCAGGCGAATCATTAGCGAAATAAAGCCCCGGGCGGCTATCCTGACCCACTTCGGCATGACGATATGGCGGGCCAAGCCCTGGGAGATTGCCGAGAGGCTCTCCGAGGAGACCGGGGTGAAGGTCATCGCCGCCCGGGACGGTATGCGGTTCGACCTCTCCCGGCTGGACGGGCTGGGTTAAGCAGCCAGCGTCCGGCAAGCACTGGATTACTTCCCTCTCTTTTAACTATAATTAACCATCGGGAGGAAACACTTTGACCGAGCTCGATAGCATACTGCACCAGGTGAGCCACCCGGCCCGCTACAGCGGGGGCGAGTGGAACAGCACCGTCAAGGACTGGGATAAGACCCTCATCCGGGTCGCCCTCTCCTACCCGGACCTGTATGAAATAGGCATGTCCACCCTGGCGCTGCCCATCCTCTACGAGCTTATCAACGCTCAAGCGGACGTCCTTGCGGAAAGGGTCTATGCCCCGTGGCCGGATATGGAAGCGGTAATGCGTAAGCAGGACATACCCCTCTTCAGCCTCGAGTCCAGACGCCCGCTCAAAGATTTTGATGTTATCGGCTTTTCCTTAGGCTACGAGCTGACCTATACCAATGTGCTGAATATGCTGCACCTGGCCGGGATACCGGTGCTCGCCGCGGAGAGAGACGGCGCCTACCCATTAGTAATCGCCGGCGGCTGCTGCGCCCTCAACCCGGAGCCGATGGCCGACTTCATTGACCTTTTCGTCATCGGGGAAGGTGAAGAGGTAGTCCCGGAGCTGCTTGACAGCCTGCGGGAGGGGAAACGGAACGGAGCCACCAAAGAAGAGCTGCTGCGCCGGCTGGCCACTATACCCGGCATCTATGTACCCGTATTGTACCAGGTACAATACGATGCCAGCGGGCTGTTCAAAGGGATTACCCCTACCACCGCTGAAGCCAGCCCCCGCATCGAACGGCGGATAGTAAGCAAGCTGCCGCCGCCACCCACCCACCCGGTGGTCCCCTACCTTGAGACGGTCCACGACCGCGGCGCAATAGAGATACAGCGGGGCTGTAGCCGCGGATGCCGCTTCTGCCAGGCAGGGATTATTTACCGCCCGGTACGTGAGCGCCCCCAGGAAGAGGTGCTGTGGGCACTGGGAGAGCTTATTACCAACTGTGGCTATAGCGAGGCCTCCCTGGTCTCACTAAGCTCAAGTGACTACCATCATATCGACGAGCTGGTAGCCAGTCTCTTTCACCACTATCAGGCGGATAACCTTGTCCTGTCACTGCCCAGCCTGCGTATTGACAGCTTCTCGGTAAGGCTGCTCGACGCCCTGGCCGCCCACAAGAGACCCGGCCTCACCTTTGCCCCCGAGGCGGGCAGTGAAAGACTGCGGCAGACCATCAACAAGAATATCAGTGATGATACTATCCTGGAAACAGCTGCCGAGGCCTTTGCCCGCGGCTGGAGCGGCCTCAAGCTCTACTTTATGCTCGGCCTGCCCACCGAGACCACCACTGATATCGAGGCAATAATCGAGCTGGTGGAGCGTATCCGTCTGCTGGGCAGAAAAACGAAAGGAAAGCCGACCCAGATAAAAATCAGTCTGTCTACCTTCGTCCCCAAGCCTCACACGCCCTTCCAGTGGGTCGCCCAGGCAAGCGAGCAGCAGCTAAGCGCTAAACAGGAGATCCTCAAACAGGGGTTGCGCCGCAAGGAGATCCGGCTCTCCTGGCAGGACCCCAAGGTCAGCCTGCTTGAGGCAGTACTTTCCCGGGGAGACCGGCGCCTGGGCAGGGTCATCTACCTCGCCTGGCAGAAGGGCTCAGTCTTTGACAGCTGGAGTGAACACTTTAACTACCAGAACTGGCTCAGTGCCTTTACCGAAGCCGGGCTTGAGCCTGCTTTCTATGCCCTGCGGCAGCGCCCCCTGGATGAGCCCCTGCCCTGGGCACACATTGACACCGGCATAAGCGAAGCCTTCCTCAAGCAAGAATATAGCTACGCCCTGGAAAACAGGGTAACCTCAGACTGCCGCCACCAGGACTGCAATGCCTGCGGACTGGAGCGCCGGCAAGACGCCTGCCAGCAAAAGTACCGGCACATCAGCCAAAAGAGGCGATAGCCACTACCATATCATCACCCCTCATCCGCATCAGGGTCACCCCCTGCGTACTCCTACCCTGAATGGAGATGCCGCCCTTCTCGGGGTCCTCCTCCCTGACCATAGTACGGGTGATAATGCCGTCAGCCGAGATAATCATCAGCTGCTGCGAGCGGGAAACCAGCTTGGCGTCAATAACCTGGCCGGTTTTTTCAACAACCTTAAAGGTCTTCACCCCCCCACCAGCGCGGTGCTGCCGGGGGTATTCCCCGATGGAAGTAAGCTTGCCGAAGCCCCTGGTAGTAACTATCAGCAGATAAGCCTCGGGATAAACGACACCCATACTGACGACACGGTCATCCCCCAGCAGACGGATGCCCCGCACCCCACCACTGGTCCGGGAGCTGGCCCGGAGCTCGGAAACCGTGAATCTGATCGACTGGCCCTTTCTGGTTACCAAGACGATATCATCCTGGCCATTGGCCAAGTGCACCGATACCAACTCGTCGCTCTCTTCCAGGTCCATAGCGATAAGCCCGCTGCTACGCACCTGGGCAAACCTTTCCACCGCCGTCTTTTTAACCTCGCCGCAACAGGTGGCCATCAGCAGGTAGTCACCTTGCTTAAAATCAGTCACCGCCACCATCGCGGTGACCCTCTCCCCTTCAACAACCGGGAAGAGATTGATCACCGCGGTGCCCTTACCGGTGCGGGAGCTATCGGGAATTTCGTGGCACTTGAGGCTGAAGACCTTACCCCGGTTAGTGAAGAAGAAGAGCCTGTCATGAGTATCCGCTACCACAAGCAGCCTGACGGCATCTGCCTCCCGGGTCGGGTGCGCCTGGATACCGTGTCCACCGCGGTGTTGCGCCCGGTAGACCTGAGAGAGCACCCTCTTGACAAACCCCCGGTTACTCAGGGTTACCACCACCCTCTGGTGAGGGATGAGATCCTCTTCACTGAATTCGATGACTTCCTGCTCCTTTATCTCGGTGCGCCGCGGGTTGGCATATTTAGCCCTTAATTCGACCGCATCCTCCTTCACCAGAATAAGTATCCGCCTTGGGTTAGCCAGCAGTTCTTCCAGGTAGGCAATGCTCTTCAACACCTCAGCATAATCATCGAGTATCTTCTGCCGCTCCAGGCCGGCCAGACGGCGCAACGGCATATCAAGAATAGCCTGCGCCTGCGTCTGGGACAGGCTAAAGGTGCTGATAAGCTGCTGGCGAGCCACCTCAGCCGTCGCCGATTTCCGGATGGTGGCAATCACCGCATCAATATTATCCAGGGCAATCTTAAGCCCTTCCAGAATATGGGCCTTCGCTTTAGCCTCCTTCAACTCAAACCGGGAGCGCCGGGTGATAACCTGGCAGCGAAAGTCGATGTGGTACTGCAGCGCTTCCTTAAGGCTGATTACCCTGGGCTGCCCGTCGACCAGCGCCAGCATGTTAATGAAGAAAGACGACTGCATTGCGGTATGCTTGTAGAGGGCATTAAGTACCGGCTGCGGCTGGCCATCCCTCCTCAGCTCAATAACCAGACGCATACCCTGGCGGTCCGATTCATCACGAATTTCACTGATACCCTTGACCTTCTTGTCCTTGACCAGCTGCGCCATCCTCTCCACCAGGGCCGCCTTATTCGTCTGGTAAGGAAGCTCGGTAATCACTATCTGGCGATGCCCGGTCTCCTTAGCATCCTCCACCAGGTGGGCCTTAGCCCGGACCACCACCTTACCGTGCCCGGTGGCATAGGCACTTTGAATACCGTCCCGCCCCAGGATTATGCCGGCGGTAGGGAAATCGGGCCCCTTGACAAACTGAGTCAATTCGTTAACAGTAGCCTCAGGATTCTCAATGAGATATGCGATGGCATCACAGACCTCGCCCAGATTATGAGGGGGGATGTTGGTCGCCATACCGACCGCAATTCCAGAGCTGCCGTTAAGCAACAGGTTGGGCAGACGGGCCGGCAGCACCATCGGCTCCTTAAGGCTGTTATCAAAGTTAGGCATAAAGTCCACGGTATCTTTATCAATATCAAGCAGCATCTGCTCGGAGATAGGAGCCAGACGCACCTCGGTATAACGCATCGCCGCCGGCGGGTCATTGTCCACGCTACCAAAATTCCCCTGCCCGTCAACAAGGGGACTCCGCATCGAGAAGTCCTGCGCCATACGTACCATAGCATCATAAACAGAGGTATCACTGTGGGGGTGGTATTTACCCAGGACATCACCGACGACACGAGCGCTCTTCCTATAAGGGCCGGTATGCTTTAGGCCCAGGCCATCCATAGCGTAAAGAATACGCCGGTGCACCGGCTTCAACCCATCCCTCACGTCGGGTAAGGCGCGGGAAACTATAACACTCATCGCATAGTCAAGATAGGAGCTCTTTATCTCTTCTTCTATGTTTATCGCTCTTACTTTACCTATTATCATACTTACTGAAACCTCTTATTCTTCATTATCCTCATTATTAGGCTCGGGGGCACTCCCAAGCGGTAGCTCTATTCCCCCAGTCGCGATTACGCTATAATCAGGCTCTTCCTCCGCCCCCTCAAACACCAGCTCTTGCTTAACTCTCTCACTGATATGAGGCCGAGGGCTCTTAAAACCCTTTAACGGGAATGAAGGACGGTTAGCCTGAGAGGGTTCCTGATATATCTCCCTGATGATTACGGTTATCACATCCGCCGCCGCGCTGACGATGGCAGCAGTATACTGGTTACCGCTCCCAATTAACCGGTTAAGCCGTTGCCCATCTTTGGACCCGACCTGCCCCAGGTACTCACCCCGACCATTATCCACCGCTAAACCAACCCCGTCCAGCCTCAAGTAGACCTTGTCCCCGGCCACCATCTTCGCCAGCACCTGCGGCGGTCCCAGGCGGGAAAGGTTGACCACCCCGGCCTTACCGGGATCCTCAATGAAGTGCTGCGGCTCGACATAGGGATCATCATTCAGGTCGACGGCGACCTCATCCAAATGAACCAACCGGTTAAGGTTCTTCTGGGCAATGGCATTATAAGGGTCAATCTCAATAGCTCGGCTGTAGGCCTCCCGGGCACGGAAAAATTCACCCAGCTCCGTATAGGCCCTACCCAGCCGATTGCAAGCGCTGACATCGCTGGGGAAGCTCTCTATCAGGTTCTGGTTCGCCGCCACCGCCTCCCGCCAGCGGCCCTGCATCGCCAAGTCAATCGCCTGCTTACTGCCCTGCTGTCTTAGCCCCGCTGATCCTAGTCCCATATAACACCATCTCCGCTGCCATCACCGGTTATATCCGCTCCGGCCTAGTCCTTAATCTCCAGCTCAAACGCCCGGTGTAAGGCACGCACTGCCTTCTTGATCTTTACCTCATCAATGATACAGGTTATCCTTATCTCCGAAGTAGCAATCATCTGAATGTTAATGCCCTGTTCACTGAGCACCTGAAACATTTTCGCCGCATAGCCCGGCGTGTTCTGCATCCCGGTACCGACGATGCTGACCTTCCCCAGGCTGGCATCACTAATACACTCCCTTGCCTCAATAAACCCGGCTATCGGCTCTACAACACGCATCGCCTCAGCCAGGTCACTCTTAGCAACGGTAAAGGTCAAATCGGTGATATTATCAAGGCCGGCGTTCTGCACAATGGTATCAATGCTGATACCGGCCTCGGCTAACGGCTGGAAGATAGACAAGGCGATACCCGGCTGGTCGGAAACACCGACCACGGTTATTTTTGCCACATCAAGGTCGTAGGCGACACCCCTCACCTTATTTCGCACTTCCATAGACGCTCCTCCATGAATTAATGTGCCCGGCTCCTGAGAGAAGCTGGAGGCCACCACGATGGGGATATTATATAACTCCCCCAGTTCAACCGCCCGGGGATGCATTACCTTGGTCCCGTAGGTCGCCAGCTCCAGCATCTCATCATAGCCGACCTCGGCTAGCGGACGGGCCTCGGGAACAAGCCGCGGGTCGGCAGTATAGACGCCCTCAACATCGGTGTATACCTGACACCCTTCCGCCCCCAGGCTGGCCGCCAAGGCTACCGCGGTGGTATCAGAGCCACCCCTGCCCAGAGTGGTCACATCCATCTCATCGGTAACGCCCTGAAACCCGGCCACGATAACGATATTCCCCTTCTCCAACTCCTTGACCACTCTCCGCGCCTCAACCTTAAGGATACGAGCCCGGCTATGAACGGAGTCAGTCTTTATCCCGGCCTGAGCGCCGCTCAAGCTGATAGCCTGGTACCCCATTTCCTTCAAGGCCATCGCCAGCAGGGTGCTGGAGACAAGCTCACCGGTGGAGAGCAGTGTGTCAAACTCCCTCACGTCAGGTCGGTCGGTAATCTGATGGGCCAGATCGATGAGCTCATCGGTAGTATCTCCCATTGCCGAGACGACGACCACCACCTGGTTGCCCTCGTCCCTGGCAGCAGCGATGCGCCGGGCGACGTTCTTAATCCGCCCGGCATCAGCTACCGACGAACCACCATACTTCTGCACAATTAATGCCATCTAATCTTTAACCTAAAGCCAAGTAATCTGCCCGGTTGACAGCTCGGACACACCGGACTAAATCCCTATTAACCTGCTCATAATATTATAACCGGGGTCAAGAAACAAGCCCGTTTTTTCTGCCTCGGACTCAGTAAGCCGCCCGGCACCGTTGGCACTAAACCCCTGACCCCAGAGCACAAAGGGAACCGGCTCCGGCGTATGGGTACGTAACTCGAGCGGGGTGGGGTGGTCGGGCATCACCAGCACCCGGAGCGGCTCTCCCCGCCAGGAACGCAGTTGAGCAGCCACCTCCCCATCCACTCGCTGGATAGCGGCAACCTTATCATCAATGGAGCCGGCATGCCCGGCCTCATCCGGCGCCTCAATATGGATAACCACCAGGTCATATTCGCCAAGGGCGGCCAGGGCACTGGCGCCCTGAGCACCGAAATCAGTATCCAGCCCATCGGTCACCCCGGCGATATCGAGCACCCTCATCCCCATCAACTGCGCCATCCCCTGAATAACATCAACCCCCGATGTTACCGCGGCGCTTAAGCCATAGACCTGCCGAAAAGCGGGGATATCGGGTGCCCTGCGGCTGCCCCAGAAGAGCCATATCATGGTAGCCGTTGGCTTACCCTGAGACCTCCGCTTGACATTCACCGAGTGGTCACGGAGCACCGCCTCCGAGCGCTGCATCAGGTCCCGCAGCAGTCCACTCCCTGGACCCTTGGGCAGAAAATCTCTAACGGGTCTATCCGGGATATCGTGGGGCGGCGTACAGGCAGCCTCCACGGTATCCTCCTGTCCCTTTAACTTACAGATATGCCGGTAACTGACGCCGGGATAGAAGTGAACACCCCCACCGCCAAGACCTTCCTCCAGGGCGGAGATAAGCTCCCGAGCCTCGCTGCTGCTGATATGCCCGGCGCTATAGTCCCTCATCCTGCCGTCACGCACCGCCACCAGATTGCAGCGGAAGACGACCTCGCCCTCATCGATATTAACACCCATATTCCTCGCCTCAATAGCGGCCCTGCCCAGGTGGTATCGCCCCGGGTCGTAGCCGAGCAGCGACATACAGGCACAGGCGCTGTCGGGCGCCATCCCCACCGGCACGGTGCGGACAAGCCCCACGGTACCCTCCTGCGCCATCACATCCAGGTTAGGCGTATGCGCCAACTCCAGAGAGGTCTTCCCTCCCCGCTCCGCAAGCGGCCAACCGGCCGCACCGTCAATTATCAGAACGCAGTATTTCAATATCCCCCCCCAGTGAGGACACATTATATTCCAAAGGACTAATATAGCTCAACTCATACCCCGGAACTCTTCCTGAAAGTTTATTGTTGCCGAAACCGGTCAATTCCGCCTATAATATCAGTACCGGGGTGTAGCGCAGATGGCAGCGCGCAGCGTTCGGGACGCTGAGGTCGGAGGTTCAAGTCCTCTCACCCCGACCATTACAATC
>CAZYRA010000029.1:0-11182 GCA_964649385.1 uncultured Dehalococcoidales bacterium
GCCGAGTTGGCCGAAGACGATACCTTTGGCCCGATGATAAGAGCCGCTCCCAAAGTGCTCCGGGTGAATAAATTCGGTGATTCCGGTATCGACCTCAAGGTGCTGGGTGAGACCAAACCGCTAATGCAGTGGGAGGTAACCGGTGAGCTGAGGAAGAGGGTTAAGAAGGCCTTTGACCGGGAGGGGATAGAGATTCCCTGGCCTCACGTAAAGCTATATTTTGGCGACGGCCCAATGGGTAAGGGACTACCCTGTCCGTCCTGTTCCCAGCTTAACCTCCCCGGCAGCCGGTTTTGTGCCCATTGCGGGGCCAGCCTTACTCCAGAGTGAACCGGACTTGTTTCACTGTCTGCCACCTGAGATTGCTGTGTCTTCAACTGGTTCCTGGAGCATTGAGGTAAAGGAATTACCCTTGAGAACGTTGATCGGAGTAAAATTACCCATATATAGTATTATTCATGTATTCGAGTAAACTTGGATTATTATCTAAAAAACAGCATCTCCTAAACTAATTTAGAACCAGTTCCCTTTGAGTTAGGTCAAATGCAAAATATCGCTTTAGTTATAGCTGTTGTAGGCGGGCTCATATTCTTAGCGCACCTATTTCTGCATATATTCAGCCGGACGAGAGTACCTGACGTTCTTTTGCTAATAGTTGTGGGTATCATATTAGGACCCGCATCCAACTTGGTCTCTACTGAGTCATTTGGCCTAGTAGGACCAGTTTTTGTGACCGTAACGTTGATAGTAATTCTTTTTGAAGGCGGTATCGCTCTTAAGCTAAGTGCATTAAAGTCTGCACTCAGTAAAGCGGTTAAACTAGCCCTTACTAGCTTCTTCCTGACCATGATAGTCGTTGGAGTTACTGCACACCTACTGCTTTCGCTGGAATGGATACCATCTCTAATTATTGGTTCTATCGCCGCATCGACTTCTGAAGCAATTATAATTCCGTTAATTAATCAGTTGAAAACTAGCGAAAAAATGCATGCCCTTTTATCTGTTGAATCTTCTATCAACGACGTGCTCAGTGTTGCCGTAACATTAGCGCTAATCGGGGCATACCAACTTGGTGATATCAATGTTGGAATAATAACAGGTGATTTAATAGCATCGTTTTTAGTAGCGATTGTTTTTGGATTTGGGGGAGCATTCTTATGGTCTCTAATATTACGTAGAATACACACTATGAAAAATGCCATGTTTACTACTGTGGCAATCGTGTTCGCCCTGTTTGGCCTGGTTGAAACACTTGGCTTTAGTGGAGCAATTGCCGCATTAGCTTTTGGCATAACTATAGGTAATATTGAATCGATAAAATTACCTAGGTTGGGTAAACCGCTGGCAGGTGAACCTGTTGGGCTCAGTGAAACCGAAAAAGCCTTTTTCACTGAGGCTTCTTTCCTTCTTAAAACCTTCTTCTTTATCTATTTGGGAATATCGCTTCAATTCTCCAGTACCGGGATTATTCTAATAGGGATATTAATAACGTTTATAGCATTCGCACTACGTATACCGGCAGTGAAAATCGCTGTGGGCAGGTCTGTTTCAACGAAAGAGGCTACTCTAATGTCAGTAATGATCCCTAAGGGGCTAGCAGCTGCTGTATTAGCTTCAATTCCAGCCCAGGTAGGTATTATTGGCGGTGAATTGATTAGAGATGTTACGTATATGGTTATACTGATTAGTATTGTTGCGACGTCGGTAATGATACCGTTATTGGAAAGGACTAGGGTATCTGACTTCTACGAAAGTATTGTTTCGGGGAATATGAGGAATTTAAGAAAAGCTAGGTCGATGAATCTAGTGGCACCCTCTAAGTCAAACGGCTATATCAAAAAATTGGAGGAAGACGGAAAAATAATGCCTGACGGTGATAAAATGTTCGGTGACAGTAAAAAGGACAAGGACTAATCACCTTACTCAATAAGAGCTCCCTTTGAACATTATTTTAGCCCTTGATAATACTTCCTGGGCATATAGAGGAATCGGACGTTCTCCGCTCCCAGTTTTTTCATACTGCTGCAATATCGTCTCGAGAGATTTCTGCTGTAACCCGTTTAATATCACGTGATTGAAAATGTATCTCTCTTTCTCTCGGGCGTATGTAATACACCCGAAGAAATCCCCTTTGCTTCTTATTGTATCGAATTCTTTTTCCTCGGATTCCAGTGAATGAATTGGCACTTTACTAATTGCTAAATCGCCGTCGCTATCTAATATTAATACACGCTGCAATTCATTCTCATTATGCTCAGTTGCTTCCAGTTTCTTTAGTATTACCGCGGGTAAATGATGTTGTGCCTTATAGATCGGAATGGGAGTATCTGCCAAGTTCTTATCATGTGGGCTTTCTATCCCACTTAACAACTCGTGAGAAGACAAATTAGAATCTATGTGCTCACTTAGTATGTAATTCTCTATAATGCCTTTGCTCTTTATGTCGCCTAGAGCAATTATATGTTTTACATACTTTTTCAATACCCATGGCATGATTTTTCTATTAAGTGCATGTTCTGCGATATTCTCCAGAGCCATTAGATGTTCTGAGTCAATATATACAGGGACTGGCACATAGTCTTTGGGGTAAACTTCAATTCCCAGTATAGCGTACTTTTTGTTTCCCCTCTCTAATTCTCTTATGAAACTCTTAATGATCTCAAACGTTGACCTCGCAATTAGTGTCGTTGCTAAGTCCGCCTTTGCTGTACAGCACAGCATCCTGACTTTGTCTTCCGGCAGGATTTCGTCACCTATTCTGACCGGTAATAGAAATATCAGACGGTTTAGGCCATTTCTTTTTAATGGGTTAAACATCACCATAAGATATAACTGTCCTAATTATCAATTAGAAAGTATAGCAAATTTACAGCAATATAAGAAGTTTGTCAATAACTATGTGTAATATTGACATGAAACTGGAGCGAACTCCTGAAACTGGGCACGTTAGGTTGGTGAGGTAATGCTTATCATTAATCTTATTTCCAGTATATATACAAGCACATCGGCTTGGATAGAGGACGGCTTTTGCTTTATAATCAGGTGTGGTTCCGAATGCTAAATTAGAGAGTCGGCTGGGGGTAGGTGCTGTCATTGTGGCGGCGGGCTCAGGCCGGCGGATGGGTGGACGGGATAAGGTAACGGCTTTGCTTGGCGGTAGGGCGGTTTTAGCCCGGGTGGTTGATACCTTTGAGAGCGCTCACTTGGTTGAGCGGATTGTCATCGTTCTGGGGGCATCAAACCTGGAGTGGGGCCGACGGCTGGTGGTCGAGCAGGGCTGGTCCAAGGTAATCGATGTTTGTGCCGGGGGTGAGCGGCGCCAAGACTCGGTAGCTGCCGGACTGAGCCGGCTTACCGGTTGCTGTTGGGTGGTAGTCCATGACGGGGATAGGCCGTTGGTAAGCGAAGATTTAATCTCTCGAGGGCTTGCCGCAGCCGAGGAAACGGGTGCTGCTGTTGCTGCTGTACCGGTCGGCGATACCATCAAGTTGGCTGAAGGCGGCTTTGTCTGTGAGACGTTGCCCCGCGATAAGCTGTGGGCGGTACAGACCCCTCAGGTGTTTCGTAGTGACATAATCAGTGAAGCCTACCGGCAGGTAAAGAGTGAGGTAACTGATGATGCCTCGCTGGTGGAACAGATGGGCTACCCGGTTAAACTATATACCGGCTCTTATGATAATATGAAGATAACTACTCCCGATGACCTGGCTTTGGCCGAGGTTCTGGTGAAGAAGTATGGAGGGTAGGATGCGTGTTGGCATAGGCTATGATGTTCACCCCCTTACTCAGGGGCGAAGGTTGGTACTGGGGGGGGTGGTGGTGCCCTTTGAGAGGGGGCTTAGCGGTTGGAGTGATGCCGATGTGCTGACCCATGCTATTATTGATGCCCTGCTCGGGGCAGCATCTCTGGGCGATATCGGTGGGCACTTCCCACCCGGTGAGGCGGAATATAAGGATATTTCCAGCCTGGTACTGCTGGGAAGAGTAAGAGATGAGCTGTTGAAGAACGGTTGGCAGGTAGGCAATATTGATGCTACCGTTGTGGCTGAGCAGCCCAGGCTCAGTAGTTTTGTTGGTGAAATGTGCCGGAAGCTTAGCGAGACGCTCGGTATTGATGTGGGCAGGCTGAGTATTAAGGCGAGTAGCTCAGCCCAGTTGGGCTTTGTTGGAAATGGGGAGGGAATCGAGGCTCAGGCGGTAGCTCTGATAGAGGCTATTTCGAGCTAGATAAGAGTGGATGATGATTATGTATTGGATAGGTTCGGTAGCTAATCCTCTTCCCGGCGTGCTTGACTGCGTCTGTCCTTAGCCCCGGCCTTACCGGGGCAGCTAGGTATAGAGACTAGTTTACAAAGGAGATGTAGTCTAATGTCGCTCATTACCAGCGTAAAAAGGGATATCAGGGCCGTTCTTGAGCGGGACCCGGCCGCATCAAGTGCTGTAGGGGTGGTGTTTAACTATCCTGGGTTTCAGGCTCGCCAGTTTCACAGGGTGGCCCATACCCTCTATCGGAGGCATGTTTGTGGGCTCCCCATGGTGGTGGCTTACGCCACCCGCTTCCTTACCGGTATTGAGATTCATCCTGGGGCTAAGATCGGAGAGGGCCTCTTTATTGACCACGGCATGGGGGTGGTTATCGGTGAGACGGTCGAGATTGGCGATAATGTTACCCTGCACCAGGGGGTAACCCTGGGTGGCACCAGTACTCAGAAGATTAAACGTCACCCCACCTTGAAGGATAATGTTATGATTGGGGTTGGCGCTCAACTTATCGGGAACATTACCATTGGGGAGAATAGCAAGGTGGGCGCTGGCTCGGTGGTGCTGAACTCGGTGCCGCCCAATGCTACCGTAGTCGGGGTGCCGGGGCGGGTGGTAGCGGTGAGGAATCCGGATACCGATACTGTGGAAAGGTTACCTGACCCGGTAGGAGAGCAACTGGAAAACCTGGAGGGGAGAATAACGGAACTTGAAAAGCGCCTGGACAGGGCTGAAGGGGGAAAAGGTGAAGGTATTTAATACTCTTTCCGGAACAAAGGAAGAATTCGTGCCCCGGGGTAATGAAGTCAAGATGTACGTTTGTGGGGTCACTCCCTATGATGACAGCCATATCGGGCATGCCATGAGCTATGTTATCTTTGATGTCATCCGGCGTTATCTCCAATTTAAGGGCTATAAGGTTAAGTATGTACAGAATATTACCGATATTGATGATAAGCTTATCGACCGTGCTGGTAAGCTCGGTAGCTCGGTCAGCGAGCTAGCCGGGAGGTTCACCGACAGCTATTTTGAAGATATGGATGCTTTAAATGTCGGCCGGGTCGATATCTATCCCCGGGCTACTGAGGAGATAGACAAGATTATTGAGGTGATCGGTGGCTTGATAGATAAGGGGTATGCTTATCCCGCTGGGGGCAGTGTCTATTTCCGGGTAGGTAGCGTCCCTGATTACGGGAAGCTGTCCCACCGCAGCTTGGAGTCTATGATGGCCGGGGGTAATGTAGAGTTCGGTAAGGAGAAGGAACACCCTCTGGACTTTGTCCTCTGGAAGGCGGTCAAGCCGGGTGAGCCCTGGTGGGAGAGTCCGTGGGGTCGGGGTAGGCCGGGCTGGCATATCGAGTGCAGTGCAATGTCCTTAAAATACCTGGGGGATACCATTGATATTCATGGCGGTGGTCAGGACCTGGTCTTCCCTCACCACGAGAATGAGATTGCCCAGTCAGAGAGCTTTACTGGCAAGAAGCCGTTTGTCAAATACTGGCTGCATAACGGGATGGTGCAATTCGGTGAGGAAAAGATGAGCAAGTCCCTGGGCAATCTGATAACTATCAAGGAGTCGCTTACCAAGCACAGTGCCGACGCTATCCGTATCTTCATCCTTAACTCCCACTACCGGAGCCCGCTGACCTACCTGGAGGAATCATTTGAGGCGGCGGAGAAGGCTGCGGAGAGGTTGCAGCAGGCGACGCGGAGCGAGGCTGGTGAAGAAAAGGGTGAGGGGGAGATAGATGTTGATACCTACCGCAGCCAGTTTGTTACCGCGATGGATGATGACTTTAATACGGCGCGGGCACTGGCTACCCTGTTCGATCTAGCCCGGGAGATTAACCGTGCTGTTGAGTCGGGTTATCGTGTTGCTTCCGCCCAGAAAATGCTTGTCGAACTGTCCGGTATTCTGGGGTTGACTTTCAAACCACTGGGAAAGCCAGTTATTGACGCCGGACTGGTGGCCCGGATTAGAGACTCGGTCTATCAAGAGCTTAATCGTGTTGTTAATGAGGAGGTGGTGCAGACGGCGGAGGAGTTGATTGAGGATCTGATTAGTATACGTAATCAACTGCGCCAGGCTAAGGAGTGGCAGCTTGCCGATATGGTCCGTAGTAAGCTGGATGAAGCTGGTATCACTCTGGAGGATACCCCTAAGGGTACGGTAGCAAAGTATAGGCGGTAGGCTATCCGTGAACGATATCGGGATTATTGTACTGGGTGTGGTTGTACTGGGGTTGCTTGGCTTCGGCTGCCGGGGCTTTTTTGCCAATGCCGATATTCACCTGGCTCTCCGGATAGCGGTGGCTGCTATTGGGGTGGGGGTCCTGGTGCTGGTGGTAAGAATGGTCAGGGCCAGGTTAAACAGGAATAAAAAGGAAGAACCCGGGGAGGACGAGAAATGATTATTACCACCTCAGGCTATGTCGAGGGTAAATCGATTGTCAGGACCATTGGTCTGGTCAAGGGTAATACCATTCGGGCCAGGCATGTCGGCAGGGACATTATGGCCGGGCTCAAGGGTATTGTCGGGGGTGAGATAGGCACGTACACCGTGATGATGTCTGAAGCCAGGGAGCAGGCTATCAAGCGTATGGTTGAGGATGCCGAGGCTAAGGGAGCCAATGCCGTGGTCAGTATGCGGCTGGCGACCTCGATGATAATGCAGAATGCCTCTGAGGTGCTTGCCTACGGGACTGCTGTCGTGCTGGAGTAGAGGCTAGGGTTGACCAACAGTCTTATCTTGGAGCAATTAAAGCAGCTGCCGACTACTCCCGGCGTCTATCTGATGAAGGATGCTGCCGGGAACATTATCTATGTCGGTAAGGCGGCTAACCTCTTTAAAAGGGTAAGGTCGTACTTTACCTCCAGGCAGAAGCTGTCTACAAAAGCACAGCGGATGGTAAGCCGGGTCGGAGATATCGATTTTTTTGTCACCTCATCGGAGCAGGAAGCGCTTATCCTTGAGCTGAACTTGATTAAGAGGCATCGCCCCCGCTACAACGTCAGCCTCAAGGATGATAAGACATTCCCTTACCTCAAGATAGATATAGATAATGACTGGCCCAGGGTATATGTCACCCGTCGTCTGGAGCAGGACGGCGGTCGCTACTTTGGCCCCTTTGCCAGTGCCAGGTCGGTGCGTCAGACGCTAAAGGTGCTGAAAGAAATTTTCCCCTTTCGTTCCTGTGCCAAGAATATTACGGGTAACGCTGCCCGCCCCTGTCTGCAGCATCACATACAGCATTGCCTGGGGCCCTGTATTGGCGCAGTGAGCAAGGACGAGTATGCTGAGATAATCCGGCAGATAGCCCTTTTTCTTGAGGGTAAGCAGGAGAAAGTCATCCGTGAGCTTGAGGGTAGGATGGAGGAGGCGGCCAGAGCCCTGGACTTCGAAAAGGCGGTCCTACTCAGAGACCGTATCCGGGCGGTGAGGCAGGTCATTGAAGGACAGAGGCTGGCAACCAGGGTAAAGGGTGAGCAGGATGTCATTGCCTTCGTCCAGGATAAGGGCCGTGCCTATGCACAGATATTCTTTGTTCGTAGTGGCCGGCTGGTGGGCCGAGAGAGCTTTATCCTGGAGGGTACCCGTTCTGAAGAACCGTCTCAGATTATGACCAGCTTCGTCGAGCAGTTCTATCACTCAGCCCCTAGTGTACCTCCTCCCCTGTTGCTGCTTCAGCACCCGCTGGAGGATAAGGCTGTTATCGAAGACTGGCTGCAGAGGAAAAGAGGGGGTGGTGTCCGTATTCAAGTCCCATGTCGGGGTAGTAGAAAAGAGCTGGTCGATATTGTCGCCGAGAATGCCCGGCAGGGGTTGGAACAGCTCAAGATTAAGCAACTGGCTGCACCGAAGGTGCTTAAGGCTGCTCTGGACGAGATAAAGAGGGAGCTTAAACTGCCCCGTCTGCCGTTCCGCCTGGAGGGTTATGATATTTCCAACATTCAGGGAAAGCTGGCCGTGGGTAGTATGGTGGTCTTTGAGCAGGGAAGCCCAAAAACTTCCTGCTACCGGCGCTTCAGGATTAAGACGGTGTCCGGGGCTGATGATTACGCCATGCTTGCGGAGGTGCTTAGTCGCCGTTTCAAGCGCTTGAGCAGCACCGCCGGTGACTGGGCGGTTCTGCCCGATCTGATACTGATTGACGGAGGTAGGGGACAGCTCAACGCTGCCTTGTCTGCAATAGACAAGGCTGGAGCGGGACCGGTCCCTATTGCCAGCCTGGCCAAAGAGAATGAGGAAATCTTTATTCCCCGGCGGGCGAAGCCGGTTGTTCTGCCCCGCAGTTCCCCGGGGCTCCAGTTGCTTGAGCGCCTCCGTGATGAGGCGCACCGCTTTGCCCTGGATTATCACCAGAAGGTACGCAGCCGGGTGTGTATTACCTCAGCCCTCGATGCCGTCCCCGGTATCGGGCCCAAGCGCAGGCGGGCCCTGCTTAAGCAGTTCGGTTCGCTCGCTGGTATCCGGAAAGCTTCCCCTGAGGAGCTGGCTGCCGTTGAGAACATGAACCCTAACCTGGCTAAGAAAGTAAAGGAGTGTCTGTAAGTAAAATGCCGGCTAACCTACCGCCACAGTATTTTGAGGCTGAGAAGAGGTTCCGTGCCGCCAAGAGTGCCGAGGATAAGGTAATGGCCCTGGAGGAAATGCTGGCGATTATGCCTAAGCACAAGGGGACCGACCACCTGAAGGCGGAACTGAGACACCGGATTGCCAAGCTGACCCAGGAGGCGGAGAAGAAGTCAGGGGGGAAGCGGGCCTCGATGCTGATTGAGAAGGAGGGTGCTGCTCAGGTAGCGGTCATCGGGGTGCCCAATGCCGGGAAGTCCCAGCTTGTTGCCAGTATTACCAACGCCTCTCCGCAGGTAGCGGAGTACTCCTTTACTACCCATGCCGCTATCCCGGGAATGATGGAGTTTGAGAATATACAGATACAGTTGATTGATATCCCACCCTTTAGTGAACAGCCCGTTGAGTGGTGGTTGCGTCATTTAATTGCCCGGGTTGATGCCCTGCTCTTGGTGATAGACCTGACCAGCAACCCTCTGGCCCAGGTGGAGAAGATCACGGCGCAGCTTGAAAAAATGAGAATAGGTATTGGTAATCAAAAGCCGGAGGAGGGGGAGGATATTATCCTCTTGTACAAGAAGGCGTTAATCGTGGGTAATAAGATAGATGAGGAGAGTACCGGTGACGGCTACCTGCAATTAAAGAAGAGATACATCAGAGAGCTGCCGGTTACCTCTGTCTCAGCCAGACTGGGGACCAGTTTGGAAGAACTGCGGTATGAGGTATACCGGATGCTTGATATTATCCGGGTGTATACCAAAACCCCCGGGCAAAAACCTGAGCTTGATGACCCCATTGTTTTGGATAAGGGGAGCACGCTTGCCGATGCCGCCGAGTCCGTACACAAGGACTTCCGGGCCAACCTGAAGTATGCCCGCATCTGGGGCTCCGGAAAGCACGATGGCGTGATGGCAAAGAGGAACCATATCCTCCAGGACGGCGATATTATCGAACTGCACCTCTAAAGCCGGGACATCGTGCTTGTTAGGTCTTAATTTGTTGTCAGTCTGTCCGCTGGCAGTTCAGCAGTAACCTTAGTACGTTGTGCTGTCGTAAGCTGGTCTAGTATAATAGCTGGCAAGGGTTAGAGGAGTGTGGCAAATTAGTATGCTTACTACAGTCATTGGAAGTTATCCCCTGAGCTATGCCGAGTTGGGGAGGGATGCGGTAGTCGGTTCGGTAAAAGACCAGCTTGACGCCGGCATACAGCTGGTTACGGACGGGCAGACAAGGTACGATATGGTAGAGTACTTCGCCCGGGCTATCGAGGGTTACTCCTATGATGTGGATAGCTCCCGGAGCTTCATCAAGGGGAAGATAGGTAAGGGAGACCCTGGGGTCTTCCTGGAAGACCTGGAGGTTACCCGGCGTATAGCCCCTCATGTTAAGGGGAATATCACCGGCCCGGTGACGTTGGTCTTCTCCTCAAGCATCGAGGGTTACTACCAGGGATGTCGGGACAGGCAGGTCTATCTCGACACCGCCGAAGCTCTGCTCGATATTGCCCGCGCCCTGGAGCAGAACGGTGTGGAGTGGATACAGATTGATGAGCCCTTCCTTTCTGTCGGCGCTCCGATGGAGATTGCCAGGGAGGCGGTGCAGAGGATAGCTCTGGGACTCAAAATCCCGGTGGCGCTCCATGTCTGTGGGGAGGTCAACCGGATATTCAAGGAGCTTCTAGAGTGGGAGGGTATCAAGATGCTTTCCCATGCCTTTATGGGTGACGGCAGCCTTAAGATATTGGACTTTCCCGAGCTTTGGGCCTCGGATAAGATGCTGGGGCTAGGTTGTATTGACACCAAGAGCAACAGGGTTGAGGAAGTCGAAGAGATAGAGGAGCTGATAAGGATGGCGCTTACGAGGATACCTGTAGAGCGGCTCGCTATTCATCCTGATTGCGGCCTGCGTATTCTGCCCAGAGAAGTCGCCTTTGAGAAGATGAAGAGGATGGTAATCGCCGCCGGGCGGGTACTTCAATAAGGGCGTCTTGTCGGTTGACATAATGGTATAACCCTGGTGGCTTGCCGTGAGCTTTCGTACCTTATCTGGTGCCGTAGTCTGGCATAATGTTATTACTGGAACTACTGGCTGTTTACCTTTGCTGAAGGAGGGAAAGTGATGGCTAAAGTCAGGATGGGAGCACAGCCCTTAATTTACCCCATGCCCGTGTTTCTGGTCGGGGCAAATGTCGCCGGTCGGCCGAATTTCCTAGCAGTTGCCTGGGGTGGTATTGCCAATGGTGAGCCCCCTATGGTCTCGGTTGCCGTACGGCACCAGCGCTACACGCACGATGGAATCAAGCAAAACGGGGCCTTTTCTGTAAATATTCCCTCGGCTGACTTGGTGAGG
>CAZYRA010000030.1:0-11157 GCA_964649385.1 uncultured Dehalococcoidales bacterium
CGGGGCAGATGCCGTAGCTAAGAAACTATCGGAGAAGCCCTCCGATACCGGCGGCAATCCCCCGAAATAAGACAGGCAAACCGGGGGTTACCGGCAGGCAGGGAAAGGGTTCGTTTGCTGCGGGTGGCAGATTCTCATTAGAGTTGGAGCCGGGCTGTAAATCATCTTCTGCGGTGAGGTTAAGATGGTCACTGAACTAGCGGGAGCGGTCTTGAAGGCTATCGGCGTGGTCAGAAGCAGACTCAAGCGGCCGGCGCAATCGGACCCATCAGAGGTTGTTTCCGAGGTCGTGGTTGACCAGAGCCTTGCCGAGGCCCTGGACGGACTAGATGATTTTTCCCACATCATAGTCTTATACTGGATGCACCAGGCTGCCCCCGGCGGGCTGGCGCTGAAAGTGCACCCCAGGGGCAGGCGTGAGTATCCGCTGGTGGGGCTTTTTGCGACGCGCTCACCGCGTCGGCCGAACCCGGTGGGTATAACTACGGTGAGACTGCTTGAGCGCCGCAAGAATATACTGGTGGTTGAGGGGCTCGATGCTTTTGACGGCACGCCGGTAATCGATATCAAACCCTATATCCCGCAGGGCGACTCCGTGGCTGATGCTCGGGTGCCGCCGTGGATAAGTGAGCGTTACCAGGTAGGCCGGAAACTTAAGGATATCTACCGCCGGCTTATCGACTGCTACGGTCCGCAGCATTGGTGGCCTGCCGACGGGCCCTTTGAGATGATGGTCGGCGCCATCCTGACCCAGTCGGCGGCCTGGCGCAATGTGGAAAAGGCGATTGCTAACCTGAGGGCCGGGCGGCTGCTGTCAGCAGAGGCGCTGCGTCGGCTGCCCACCCCCGAGCTGGCCGGCCTTATCTACCCCTGCGGTTACTATAACGCCAAGGCGCTAAAGCTTAAGTCCCTGGCCCAGTGGCTTGGGGAAGCCTGTGGCGATGACCTTGATAAGCTCTTCTCCGTTGATGCCGCTGCCCTCCGCCAGGAGCTGCTTTCCGTCCATGGCGTCGGAGAGGAAACGGCCGACTCCATTCTGCTCTATGCGGCGGAGAAGCCGGTTTTTGTTATCGATGCCTATACCCGCCGTATTATCGACCGTCTCGGTATGCCCCCCCGGGCCAAGGGCTACGCCGCCTACCAATCCCTCTTTATGGACAACCTGCCTGCGGACAGTGTGCTGTTCAAGGAATACCATGCCCTCCTGGTCCGTCTGGCCAAGGAGGCCTGCCGCCGCCGCCCGCTTTGTCATAGTTGCTGCTTAAGCAGTATCTGCCCGTCCCGCGCAGGTTAGCGTGGCTGATCTCATTCTGTCCTTCGCTGAGATATCAGCGGTGTGCTCTTTTCTATCCCTTTGATTATGTAACCTGGTGGTAGTATACTTTCGCTTGGTGCGAGGAGATTCTATATGGACTGTCAGAACATGGCGGATAGGCTGGTCGGCTGGGTAAGAGAGCAGGTGCTCTCCGCTGGGTGTAAAGGGGTCGTCCTGGGGATGAGCGGCGGGCTTGATTCCTCGGTGATGGCGGTGCTGTGCCAGCGCGCTTTTCCCGAGGACGTGCTGGGGGTAATCATGCCGTGCTATAGCTGTGAGGAGGATGCCGAGCATGCCCAGGCCGTAGCCAGCAGGTTTTCCATCCCGACCAAGGTGGTCGTCCTGGATACTGTCCTTGACGTCCTGCTTGAGGGCTTAGCCGATGACGGGGTAGAGTCGGCTCTCGGCAGGACGGCCAAGTCTAACCTTAAGGCCAGGCTAAGAATGCTCCCTCTCTATCACTCCGCCAACCGGCTTGGGTACACCGTGGTCGGGTCCAGTAACCGCTGCGAGCTTACCATCGGCTACTTTACCAAGTATGGAGATGGCGGAACGGATATTTTACCCCTAGGTAACCTGGTCAAGGAGCAGGTAAGGGAACTGGCCCGTTTCCTGGATATCCCGCAGCCGATTATTGATAAGCCTCCCTCGGCCGGTCTGTGGCCGGGACAGACCGATGAAGACGAAATGGGCATTAGCTATGAGGCGCTCGACCGCTATCTGCTTACCGGTGAGGCTTCGGACGGGTTGAGAGAGAAGATTGAGGCGAGGATGGCGGCTAATGCGCATAAGCGCCTGCCGCCGCCAGTGGCTATTCTTTAAGCGAAGGAAGGCTTAAGGATGGAGACCGGCAAGGTTAGAATTGTTACTGATAGCACCGCTTTCCTGTCAGCGGAGGAGATTGCCCGTTACAACGTCCACGTTGTACCGCTTAAGGTTATCTTCGGGACGGAGGTCTACAGTGAGGGGGTGGACATTACCAGTGAGGAGTTCTATCGCCGCCTGGCCAGAGGCGGTATGCTGCCGACCACCTCGCAGCCTCCGGTAGACGATTTTACCCGGTTGTACCGCGAGTTGGCTGAAGCTGGTCACCCTATCCTTTCCCTTCATGTCTCCAGCCGACTGAGCGGAACGGTCAATTCTGCCGAGGCGGCCAGGGAGAAGCTGCCCCAGGCCCAGATTGAGATAGTGGACTGCTTCACGGTGGCCTTGCGGATGCTGATTGCCCCCGCAGTCAGGGCTGCGGAAGGCGGGCAGAGCCTGCCTCAGCTCAAGGCCTCTATTGAGAAACTAAACGCCTGCATGAATGCTTTTGGCGCGCTGGGCACACTGGAGTATCTCTCGAAGGGTGGACGTATCGGGGTGGCCAAGGTTTTACTCGGCACCCTGCTCCAGATTAAGCCGATCCTGGCCTTTGAGGGCGGTGAACTCAGGGTTCTCTCCAGGGCGAGGACCAGTGCCAAGGCGGTGGAATATATCATAGAACTGATGAAGAAACGGACGGGAGGGGGGTCTCCGGTCCATGTTGGTGTGGTTCATACTGAAAACATGGAGTCGGCCCGGCTGCTTAAAAAGGAGGTCGAAGCCTGCTTTGACTGCGCTGAGCTGGAGCTTCTTGAGCTGGGCCCGGTATTGGCAAGCCACTTGGGGCCGGGGTTCTTCGGCGTCGGTTTCTATAGCGACGAGGAATGGCAGCCGGACCAATATTGACCTGGATAAGTGAAGGTCGGCTGCCCATAAGATATGCTTGTTTTGACAGAACGCCTGTGTTATTATTGGTTTTGAGGCGAAGATGACCACGGAGAAAGAGAAGGCACTAGAGCTAGCCATCAGCCAGATAGAAAAGCGGTATGGTAAAGGGTCAGTGATGAAGTTGGGAGGGGTAATGGCGGCAGCTTCGGTTGAAGCTATCCCCAGCGGCTCACTGGCACTGGACCTGGTCTTGGGTGTCGGGGGTATCCCCAGAGGGCGTGTTACGGAAATATTCGGCCCCGAGGCGTCAGGAAAGACTACTCTGGCACAGCACGTCATTGCTGAAGCGCAAAAGCAGGGAGGTATAGCTGCCTATATTGATGTGGAGCATGCCCTGGATCCTGCCTATGCCGCCAATTGCGGTGTTAATGTTGATGACTTGCTCATCTCCCAACCTGATACCGGAGAGGAGGCCCTGGAAATTACTGAGGCGTTAGTCAGAAGCGGGGCGGTTGATGCGATAGTGATTGATAGTGTAGCGGCTTTGGTTCCCAGGATTGAAATCGAAGGGGATATGGGAGATGCCCATATTGGGTTGCAGGCCCGCTTGATGTCACAGGCCTTGAGGAAGCTGGCTGCCGCTATTGGTAAGGCTGGTACAGCGGTGGTTTTCATTAACCAGCTGAGAGAAAAGGTTGGCGTCATCTTCGGCAATCCTGAAGTGACACCGGGCGGTCGGGCGCTTAAATTCTACAGCTCAGTCAGGATAGACCTTAGGCGTATTGAGACAATTATGGACGGGACTAAGGCAGTTGGGAATCGTGTTAAGGCTAAGGTAGTCAAGAATAAGGTTGCTCCCCCTTTTAGAAATGCCGAGTTTGATATCATGTTTGGCCTTGGTATCAGCCGGGAGGGCGGTCTTATTGACGTTGGTGTAGAGTTGGGGCTAGTTAAAAAGGCGGGTTCTTTTTTCTCCTACGGTGATGTTCGTCTGGGGCAAGGCAGGGAGAATGCCAAGCAGTACCTGAACCAGCACCCCGAGCAAGCTCAAGAGATTGAGCAGCAGATTAGAGCCTCAGCCGTAGCCACTCATACCGCGATGCCTGAAGGGTAAAGATACTCCACTCGACAGGTTAGTAGCAATATTGAACAGAATATTGAGGTAAATGAGGCTAAGGCTTGATGAGGCTTTGGCCTTATTTTTTAGTGGGGGTTATCGGTAGATGAGCAGGGTTACCGCCCTTCGTTTGGGGAGGGGGCGGGGAGAGCGAGTAAGCATATATCTGGATGGTGAGTTCGCTTTCAGTATGGAGGCTGAGGTGGTGGCGAAAGAGGGGCTTAAGGTTGGGCAGGAGTTAGTCCAGGCTCAGATTGAGGCGTTGGCTAGGGGCGGTAGCTTCCAGCGTTGTCTTACCGCCGCGGCGCGATATCTTAGCTATCGCCCCCGGAGTGAATTTGAGCTTCGAGAGAGGCTTTCCCGGCGCGGTTTTGATAGTGATAGCATCGAGGCGGTGCTTACCCGGCTGAAGGAGCAGGGACTGGTGGATGATACAGACTTTGCCCGATTCTGGAGGGACAACCGACAGTCATTTAGCCCGCGCAGCCGCTGGCTGACCGGACTGGAACTGAGGCGTAAGGGGGTGGCAGAGGAGGTGATCGACCAGGTGGTTGGTGACGTTAGTGATGACGATAGTGCTTATCAGGCTGCCTTAAGCAGGGCGTATCGACTGCAAGCGTCTGATTACCAGAGCTTTCGCCATCGCCTGGCTGGGTATCTCAGGCGGCGCGGCTTTGGTTATCGAGTGATAAATAACACTGTGGAGCAGTTATGGCAGGAAATAAGGGACTAGCCCAAGGTAGTCTCACCCTGATGCCTGTTTGGGACGGTGACCGGTATTGGCGTATGATGATGGGCCGGTCCTTTGTTGCTGGCAGAGCTGTGGCCAGAAGAGAGGTTTGAAATGCTAACAAACATGGGAGCAATAAACATATTAACCATTCTATTCAGTTTCATCATCGGTGGGGTGGCTGGGGCAGCCTTTATCCTCTTTTTTAGAAGGTTCCGGCTGAATCAGGAAATGCGCCTTGTCGAGAAGAAGATGACTAAGCTTCAGGCTGAAGCTGAGCACAAGGCCAGGGATGTAACTAGTGAAGCTAAGGCGGAGGCGACGAAATTGAAGTCGGCAGCTGAGGTTGAGTGTCGCGAGCGGCGCTCCGAGTTACAGCGCAATGAGAACCGTCTGGTACAGAAAGAGGGGACACTGGAGCGCAAGTTGGAGGATGTGGAGCGCCGCGGGCGCGAGTTGACTAACAAGGAAGAGAAGATGGAGTCTATTCGTACCCAGCTTGAGGATGCCAAGGGTAAACAGTTAAAGCAGCTAGAGGTGATTTCAGGTATGTCTACCGAGGAGGCAAAGCAGTCGCTGCTTGATTCTGTGGAGGTCGAGGTCAAGGAGGATACCTCCCGGCGTCTCCGGGAGTGGGAGGCCGAGCTGAGAGTGGAAGAGACTAAAAAGGCTCAGGAGATTTTATCCCAGGCTATCCAGCGCTGTGCCTCTGATGTTGTTGCTGAGGCGACGGTGTCCATTGTCGCTATTCCCAGTGATGATATGAAGGGCCGGCTTATTGGGCGAGAGGGGCGCAATATCAGGGCCCTGGAGCAGGCGACCGGCGTTGACCTGATTATTGATGATACCCCTGAGGCGGTAACCCTATCCAGCTTTGACTCGGTGCGACGGGAGGTGGCTCGCCTGGCTTTGACCAAGCTTATTCTTGACGGGCGTATCCATCCCGCTCGTATTGAAGAGGTGGTAGCCAAGTCCAAAGAAGAGGTAGAGGCTACCGTCTATAGCGCCGGGGAGCAGGCGGCCTTTGAAGTGGGCGTTACCGGCTTGCGTCCCGAGTTAATCAGGTTGCTTGGCCGCCTCAAGTTTCGTACCAGCTACGGACAGAACGTCCTGGTTCACAGTATCGAGGTTGCGCAGATATCCGGTATGATTGCCAGCGAGCTGGGGGCCAATGTGGCGATAGCCAAGAAGACAGGCCTGCTGCACGACATCGGCAAGGCGGTGGACCATGAGGTAGAAGGGACTCATGCCGCTATCGGCGCTGACCTGGTGAAGCAGTGGGATAAATCCTCCGAGGTGGTCCGGGGAATCGCTGAACACCATGGCGAGACCGGTACCACCAGCCTTTGGGGCTTTATTGCCTCGGCGGCTGATGCTGTCAGCAGCGCCAGACCGGGAGCCCGGCGCGAGTCTTTGGAGGGATATCTGCAGCGGCTAAGGGCGCTGGAGGATATCGCCGGTGGCTTTAAGGGGGTAGAAAAGTCCTTTGCCATTCAGGCCGGTCGTGAGATCCGCATCATGGTCAAGCCGGAAGAGGTTGATGACCTGGGGGCGATGCGGCTCGCCCGGGATATCGTTAAGAAAATAGAAGAAGGGCTGCAATACCCGGGACAGATCAAGGTTATCGTATTAAGAGAGACGAGAGCCGTAGACTTCGCTAAATAGAATAGGGCAGGTTCGCTGCTTTTATTGGTGAGGGTGCTCTGGGAGGCCAGGGTGGCCTATAGCCGGTGAGGTAGGAGACGCTAATGCTGGTACTGGTGATTGGTGATATCATTGGCCGGCCGGGGCGCCGGGCGGTAAGCCGACTCTTGCCCGATATCAGCCGAGAGTACGGGGTGGACCTGGTCATTGCTAACGCTGAGAATTTTGCCGGCGGCATCGGGGTGACCGTGAATACGGCCAATGAGTTGCTTCAGGCCGGCGTCCATGTGCTCACCTCGGGCAACCATATCTGGGCGGAGAAAGAGATTATCCCTCACCTTGATAGTGAGATGCCCATCCTGCGTCCGCTGAATTATCCTTGCGGCGTACCCGGTAGGGGCTATTTACTGGTCGGTCAGGTTATGGTAGTTAATCTGATCGGGAGGACCTTTATGGGTAGTTTTGACTGCCCGTTTCGGGCTATGGATATACTGCTTGCCGAACTTCAGCCCAAGCCGCCGGTGATCATCGTTGATTTCCACGCCGAGGCGACCTCGGAGAAGGTGGCCCTGGGATACTACCTGGATGGGCGGGTTAGCGCCGTGCTCGGTACGCATACCCATGTCGGTACTACCGACGCTAAGCTGCTGCCTCAGGGCACGGCCTATGTTACCGATATCGGTATGACCGGACCGGTTGATTCGGTTATCGGTGATGATATTGAAGCGGTCACTCGTCGCTTTCTGACCATGATACCCCACCGCCTGTCCGTAGGTAAGGGGAGGGTAGTACTTGATGCGGTACTGGTTGGGATAAATGAGGGTAGTGGTCGGGCGGTAAGCATTGAGCGAATCTCACGAGAGGTGGAGTGATGGTGTCCCGGGTAGACCTTCACATACACTCCACCGCCTCTGACGGCCGGCTCACCCCGCCGGAGATTGTGGCAAAGGCCGCCGAGCAGGGGTTAACCGTTATTGCCCTTACTGACCATGATACTACCGAGGGTATCGCCCCGGCCCTGGCGGCGGCTTCCGCCTTCCCTGGACTGAGAGTTATCCCCGGCGTTGAGCTTAGCACCGATTTTGCTCAGGGAGAGGCCCATATTCTGGGCTACTTTATCGACAATACCCATAAGGAGCTAAGGGCCAGGCTGGAGAGGATGCGTAATTCCCGGTGTGAGAGGGCCCGAGAGATGATTTCTAAACTTGAGGGTATCGGTATTCATATCGAATGGCCGCGGGTCCAGGAAATAGCCGGCGGCGGTTCGGTCGGTCGGCCTCACCTGGCCCAGGCGATGCTGGAAAAGGGCTATATCGGCTCTTTTAGAGAGGCGTTTACCGACTACATTGGTCGGGGTGGTCCTGCCTATGCCGAGCGCCGGAAGATGACTCCGGAGGAGGCGGTGGAGCTTGTCTTGCGGGCTGACGGACTGCCCGTGCTGGCGCACCCACTATTTATCGATGACTGGCAGGCAATGATTGTTGAGCTGAAGGGGGCCGGCCTGGTCGGTATCGAGGCATACTACAATGGTTACACTGCTCGGGAGATAGATAGCCTGCGAGTCCTGGCTGAGAAGAATGGTCTCATTATGACTGGTGGCAGCGATTTTCACGGTATTGATGCCGGCACTGAAACCGCGCTTGGTGGTGCGGATGTGCCGGTGGAGGTAGCAGAGCGTCTGATGGCCCTGGCGGAGCAGCGGGCGCTCCGGTCAGCCATAGCATTAAGTAGCCCCTGCAAAACGGGGGATATAGAGCATAATAGATAGTCTTACTCAAGGGGGGACCGGTGGGTTTTGAGTTTGGACTGCTGATAGCAGTTGCCTATCTCTTGGGCTCGGTGCCGTCTTCGTATCTGGCGGCTAGATGGTCTCGCGGCATAGACATCAGGGAGTACGGCAGCGGCAATGTGGGGGCAAGCAATCTGTTGAGTGCGACCTCCAGGAGGGTGGCTGCTCCGGTATTCCTCTTTGACTTGTTGAAGGGCTGGATAGTGGTGTGGGCGGCTTGGAGGCTGGGTATGGGTATTACCGAGCAGGCGGTGGTGGGATTGGCCGCGATTGGCGGGCACAACTGGCCCGTTTTCCTCCGTTTCAGAGGGGGCAGGGGGGTTATCACCACTATGGGTGTCGCCTTTATCATTCCCCTGTTAAATAATCTGGTCTCCTGGGGAACGATAATTCTTTTTACTGTCATTCTGAATGCGGTAGTCTGGGTTAGCTCTTTCTTTAAGCGGGGGTCGCTGGGGGTATTCATCGCGGCGGCCGGACTACCCTTGGTTAGCTGGGTGTTCACGGCGTCACCCCCCTTTACCCTGGGCTGCTCCGGGATGTTTCTGATACTGGTCATCCGGCGCCTGACGGCGCCGCAGCCGGTCACCGTCTCCTCGATGAGCCGGAAGCAGGTGCTGGTTAACCGATTCTTTTTTGACCGTGACATAAGGGAGAAGAATGTTTGGATATCCCGGATAAATGAGCGAGAGGAGAAGCAGGAAAGCTTGGTTGGTAACAAGAAATGAAATGCGCCGCTCACCCCGACGTTGATACTAACCTGAGGTGTGGTAAGTGCGGTAAGCCGATATGCCCCCGCTGTCTGGTGCAAACGCCGGTGGGAGCTCGATGTCCGGACTGCGCCAGGCTACAGAGGCTGCCCACCTTTAGTATGACTAAACGGTATTACCTGAGGGCTATCGCTGCCGCCGTCGGTATGGCTTTTGCCTGTGGGGCGGCCTGGTGGGCGATCGGGCACCTTGCCTACTTTAATTTTCTGCTGGCGGCTGGTTTCGGCTACGGTATCGGGGAAGTGGTCGGCCTTTCGGTCAACCGTAAGCGTGGCCGGTGGCTGGCCCTTATTGCCGGTGCCAGTGTAGTGACGGGCTATCTGATTAGCGTCTTCCCTCCCTGGGGGTTCGGCTTCTGGTGGTTCAGCATTCCGGGCCTGGTCATCGACCTTCTGGCGGTGGCGCTCGGTGTCTGGATTGCCGTCAGCCGGGTGAAGTAGGGGGGGTTGCCTGCTGCCGGTCTCGGGCTAATCTCTGATTCTTGCTCTCAGCCGCTCGATTACCTTTGTCATTGTTTCCCCGGCGCTGGCCTTAATCAGGACGGTGGCCCTATCGTCCAAAGGGGTGGGACTGAGATTAATAATGACTAGCTTTGCCCCTGAGTTAAGCGCCTCTAGTGGGATTTCGGCAGCGGGGTAGACAATCAGGGTTGAGCCGATTATGAGAAGCAGGTCGGCCCGGGATGCACGGCGGGCTGCTTCCCGAAACACCTCTTCGGGCAGCGGCTCACCGAAGAAAACGATACCCGGTTTCAGGATACCGCCGCAGTCCTCACAGTCGGATATTTCCTCGCCCCTATCCAGCTTGTCCATAATCTGTTCAAAGCGGTAGCGCCGGCCGCAGCCCAAGCACACCGTGGAAAGGACGTTGCCGTGTAGCTCAAACACCTTATTGTCGGGTACTCCCGCCCTCTGGTGGAGGTTGTCTATATTCTGAGTAATCACCGCATCCAGTTTACCCATCCGCTCAAGCTCCCTGATGGCGTAGTGGGCCGGATTGGGCTTAATCTCGCTGGATAAGCCCCTTTCCCGAAAGAGCTGCCACCAGATTCTCCTCGTTTCCGGACGGCGAACGAACCTCTGGTAGGTAAAGTCGTCCGGGTCAAACCTCTCCCAGATGCCGCCCGGGCTGCGAAAATCGGGAATGCCCGATTCGGTGCTGATGCCAGCCCCGGTGAAGACGACCACCCTCTTCGCACCGACAATCAGCTCGGCGACCCTATCCGCCAGGGCATCCAGGCTCTCCTCCTCCATAATGCGTGGCACTCCCCTTTCTCTGTGTTTATCCGTAATATAGCAGGGCGGGCCGCCGGAGGCAAGAGCGTGTCTGCTCAGTCCTTCAGACGTGGGGACCCTCTCATTTGCAGGAGTGAACAAAGGTCAATGAAGAAAGTGACAAGGTTTACAGATGATAGTAAGATCTCATTATCTGTCGCTTGTGAGCTATTGTGAAAACTCGTTCTTACCCATTGCCAAGAAAATAACAGCTAGAATACCCAGTGGGGGAGCTATTGGTATAGCTAGAATACCGCCGGCCAGAGCCCTTCCCCACGAGCGCCTATTCCGGGCGTGGTTACCACCAATTATGGCGATAATACCAAAGATAATCTGGGCAACTCCCCAGGCAATGGCTGCCCCCGCGAAAAAACCGGGAAACATTCCGAAGCCACCGGGAAACGCTCCGAAGCCAAAGGGGACTCCTAACCCACCTATCGCCCCTGCCATCGCCCCTGAGCCAATTGTAATCCCGCCCCATACTATCCCGATAATACCCGCAATTATCGATAGGATGCCCGCTGTGATTGGTTTCCAGGTCTTTTCCATGAGATACCTCCATTGTTTATGATTATTATTGCCCAGTTTACTTATCGCCCGAGAGAAAATCAAGTATATAGGAGTTGACCGACTCTGGCTGTTCACAATTCACCATGTGCAGGTGTGATAACCAAGTATGATAGTGGAATGCACCCCAGTTGATAATCTAATTTGGTAACCCTCTTGAGCAAGTACACTATTGGTAACAGAGATTGTGGTTTATTATGAGACAAGGAGTAAGTAGGTTAAGAGTAACAAATCGTCATTCTGTGATCTCTAGTTAAAA
>CAZYRA010000031.1:0-11104 GCA_964649385.1 uncultured Dehalococcoidales bacterium
ACCGGTCACTTAAGGGTGGGGAGAAATACGAAGATACCGAAGAAAACCCAATGCTCGGCTATCGGGGGGCTTCGCGATACATCAAAGACATTGATGTTTTCAAACTGGAACTGGATGCCATCAAGAAAGTACGGCAGGACTACCCTAACCTGTGGGTTATGATTCCGTTTGTCAGGACCGTCAGCGAGTTGTCCCGGACCCTGGAGATCATGGCAGTAGAGGGGCTGAAGCGCTCCAGTGATTTCAAGATATGGATGATGGTGGAGGTGCCATCTAACGTAATCCTGATCGATAAATTCCTCGCCTGCGGCATTGACGGCATATCAATCGGCTCCAACGACCTGACTCAGCTTACCCTGGGTATTGACCGTGACAATGCAGTACTGGCCGAGTCATTCGATGAGCGGGATGAGGCAGTACTCCTCTCCCTGGAAAGGGCTATCAAGGTAGCCAAGAGTATGGGGGTTACCTCCTCTATCTGCGGTCAGGCGCCCTCGGTATATCCCGACCTCACCGAAAAGCTGGTCAAGTGGGGGATTACCTCCATTTCAGTAAGCCCGGATATGATTGGCGCCGCTAGAGAAATAATCTCTAGAGCAGAAGCAAAACTAAAGATTAATGATTAGCCGGCTTAATATTCGTCAGTCTACTGAAGAAAGAGAGGCAGGTCTTTCCCCCAATGCGACGCAAAGCAAGCAGTCACGTGGTCGTCTCAAGCCGGAAGAGCCCTGCCCCATCCGTACCGCTTTCCAGCGCGACCGGGATCGCATCATCCATACCAAGGCCTTCCGCCGCCTCAAGCACAAGACACAGGTCTTTATTGCCCCTCTGGGTGATCACTATGTAACCCGTCTGACCCATACCCTTGAGGTCTCTCAAATAGCCCGTACCATCGCCCGTGCCCTGAATCTGAATGAGGACCTGGCCGAGGCAATTGCCCTGGGTCATGACCTGGGCCATACCCCCTTCGGACATACGGGCGAGGATATGCTGAATGAACTCTACCACCGGGGTTTCCATCATAACGAGCAGAGCCTTAGAGTGGTTGACCTGCTGGAAAACGACGGGCAGGGACTCAACCTCACCTGGGAGGTACGAGACGGCATCGTCAATCACTCCAAGACAAGAACAGAAGTCTTGGGAAGGGACTGGGGTAGGGTAAATACCCTCGAGGGGGAGGTATGCAAGATTGCTGATATTATCGCCTATATTAACCACGATATTGGCGATGCGATAAGGGCAGGCATCATAGCTAAGGGCGACCTACCAATCTCAGCAATTGGGGTGCTGGGGCTATCCCATTCACAGCGTATCAATACTATGGTCTGCGATATTATTGAGTATTCCTGGCAGGCCGTCAACAACTCCGATGCACAGGGTGGTCCCACCATCGGTATGAGCCATGAAGTAACGGAAGCAACCAATACACTGCGCAAGTTCCTCTTTGAACGGGTATACGATTTCCTCTCCGGAGAGGAGGAGGCAGAGAAAGCAAGGCAGGTGATCGGCCTGTTATACGAGTACTTAAAGCAGGGTGAAGACAAGCTGCCACCCGAGTACTGCCTCTATAGTGATGAAATGGAAAGGAGAGTAGTCGACCATATCGCCGGCATGACTGACCATTATGCCCTGAGAATGGCTGCAGAGATACAAGGGGATTGAATGGGACAGAAAAGACGGTTGCTATTTGGGGTATCCCTAGCGGTTATACTAGGGGTTTCAGTCGGCTTACTGACCTTCACTGGAGCGGCCTGCCTGCCAGGCGGAGGATTTCCTGACAATAAAACCCCGGAGCCGGCGGCAAGCCTATCCCAAAGCTCCCAGCAGCGGCCAAACGATGCCGGACACTATGTCGAGCCAGCCAACCCGCTGGTTAGAGATATCGCGGTATCGGCAGTCCAGGACTGCCCTGCTGAGATAGAGGCTAACTCGGAAGTCTGGAAGATATGGCAACTCAACCGATGGGTAGCCGGTAATATCAGCTATGTCAGCGACCCCAGGGGAAACAACTATTTCGCCTATGCTCATGAGACCCTGAACACCGGAGGTGGTGACTGTGATGACTTCGCCATTCTGCTGGCCAGTCTGTACGAATCGGTTGGACTGGATGCCGCCATCGCCAGTATCGACACAGACGACGATTGGAAAACTGACCATATGACCTGCCTCGTCTACTATTCCGGAGACGGCGACTCATTTATTGAGGAGGAAAAGACGATACTGGATATGGTAGGAATGAGCAATGATGTCCGCATCATCTGTTTTGACCCGGCAAATTCCAGGCTCCTGCCGGCAACATATACCGATGGGGTATGGATTGTCGCCGACCCCACTATGGCAATAGTCAAAGAAAAGGTCGGTTATGTTGCCCATAAGCCCTATCAGGCAACATTGGTCATCGATGTTGGTAGTTGATAGAATATATATTGGGTAGTGATGCCCTGAAGAGAAACGAGGGGACAGGTTTTAGTAGTGAGTGTTATTGAAGAGGTAAAGCAGAGGATTGACATCGTTGATATCGTTAGCCAGTACACTTCACTGACCAAGTCGGGGCGGACCTTAAGAGGGATATGCCCGTTCCACAGCGAAAAGACACCATCTTTCTTTGTCTATCCCGAGCAGCAGAGCTGGCACTGCTTTGGTGCCTGCAGCACTGGTGGTGACGTCTTTTCTTTCGTTATGAAAAAGGAGGGCATCGATTTTGGGGAGGCCCTGCGCTTGCTGGGGGAGAGGGCTGGGGTCAGCATACCCTCAAGGTCTGAGCCAAGTGTCGGGAGAGATGAGAGGGAGAGACTTTATCAGACTAATGAGGCCGCCGCCCGGTATTTTCACGATTTACTCTTGAACTCCCCGGCCGCAGAGAAGGCAAGAGACTATGTCGCCAATCGAGGGCTCTTATTGGAGACTGTCACCAGCTTTCAACTGGGCTTCAGCCTGAATAGCTGGGATGCGCTGAAGAAATATCTGGAGGAGCTGGGCTATAATGAGAACGAACTACTCAGCGGCGGTCTGGTAACAGAGAAAGAATCGGGGGGAAGCTATGACCGGTTTCGCAACCGGTTGATGTTCCCGATACATGATGCTAAGGGTCGTATCATCGGTTTTGGTGCCAGGGCACTTGATGACTCGTTGCCTAAATACCTCAACTCTCCGCTGACGACAGTGTTTGATAAGAGCAGCAGCCTGTATGGTATAGACCTGGCGGCGCCGGCAATTAGAGATCAGGATATAGCAGTGATTGTGGAAGGCTTTATGGACGCTATCACCGCCCATCAGTGCGGCTTTAACAATGTGGTTGCCTCAATGGGAACCGCGGTTACCGAGAAGCAAATCAATACCTTGAAGAGACTAACCAGGAATTTAGTCTTAGCCCTTGATGCTGATGCCGCCGGTGAGGAAGCGATGCTGAGAAGCGTGGGCTACGAGAATACCCTGGGAGCTGAAGTAAGGGTTATCGTCCTCCCGGAAGGGAAAGACCCGGATAGTGTAATCAAAGAAGATGCCCGGACCTGGCAGGACTTGCTCAGCAAAGCCTTGCCTATTATGGACTTTACCTTCAATATGACTACCGCTAGCCTTGACTTAAGTACTGCCAGGGATAAGTCCCTGGCAGCGGACAGGCTGCTCCCCATCATTGCCGAGATGAAGAACATCGTGCGCCAGGGGCACTACCTCGAGAAACTGTCCCGGCTGGTTAACGTGACCGAACGCAACTTGGAAAATGTGCTAAGGCAAATCAGGCCAACGCTGTCTGGACCCAGGGTCAAAGCATCCCGACAAGGAGTTCCAGAGCAAGCTCTGCGCCCGGTCTACTCCAGCCCGCTCGAGGAATACTGTCTGGCCCTCTTATTGCAGCACCCCGAGCTGAAGAAGTGCTCTCAGGAACCTCTACCGGAATACTTTGAAAACAGCGAAAACCGTGAAATATTTACCGCTTGGCAGCAGAGCAGTGATATACTATCCTTGACGGGTAGGCTTGATACCGCTATCCAGGAATACCTTGATTCGCTAATGAACAAGGACTTAATAGATAACCGGATAGAGCAGAAATATGCTGACTCTGTCCTCCGTTTACGGGAAAGGTTTCTACGCAGCATGGGGGTAAAAATAACGGCAGCAATGGCTCTAGAGGCCGAACTGGGCGGCAGCGCCGCCGAGTTAGCCAAGCTAAAGGAACAGGTGATAGATATCAACACTCAACTGGGTGAAGTCTTCACCCAAAAGAGCAGGGGGGCAGGTATAAAGGGAGGCAAGAAATGAACCAGGAAAACACCGAGGGAACTCGGGGTTTATCATCCCAGAACCACAGTGATGAAGAATTATCACCGTATGATAAACTGAACGGAGAGCTTCATCCCCAGGTAGCCGACGAACAGGAAGTGCCGCTGCAGCAGATGGACGAACAAGAGATAACCGACGACCCGGTGCGTATCTACCTTCATGAAATCGGTAGGGTATCCCTGCTCACTGGCAAGAATGAGCAGGCACTGTCCCGAAGGATAGCAGAGGGTAAACGTATCAGTGAAATCAAGCGGGAATTCCTGCATAATTACGGAAGACAGCCTTTGGCAACTGAGACAGTACTCGCTATGCTTAAGGAGATAGGACAGCTTAATACTGTCATCAACATTGTCTTGGGACAGCTCGATTTGGCAACCACCATCAACTTTAATGAGCTTATCTTTAATGACAGACTGCGGAAGAACATTGACGCTGAGATAGACCAACAGCTAATCCAGGCCATTTGTCATCGGATGGATATGTCGATGCCGGAGGTAGAACACCTTCTGATCAACCTGTCTCTAAACAGTTCCCTGCTGCCCAAAGAGATTATCGAGGCTATCGGAGAGAGCACTCCCCTATCCGACATAGATGGCCTGGTAGTGAATACGGGCTTTATTAACTCCATCCAGAGCTACGATAAGTCATTCCAGACCTACCTGGAGAATATTGATTATGAAGCGCAAAGGTCGGAAAGGCATCTGATTAAAGCCAATCTGCGTCTGGTAGTCAGTGTTGCCAAGAAGCATGTCGGGCGGGGTATGTCTCTCCTCGACCTGATTCAGGAAGGGAACATCGGCTTGATTAAGGCTGTAGAGAAATTTGATTACCGACGCGGCTATAAATTCAGCACATATGCCACCTGGTGGATTCGACAGGCGATTACCCGCGCCATAGCTGACCAGGCACGCACTATCCGTGTCCCGGTCCATATGATTGAGACGATTAATCGACTGCTGAGGGTGAGCCGTCGCTTGGCCCAGAAGATGGGGCGGGAGGCTACCCCCAAGGAAATCGGCGTTGAGCTGGAGATACCCACGGAAAAGGTGAGGGAGATAATCAAGGTTGCCCAGCTGCCGATATCACTTGAGTCACCTATCGGTGAGGAGAACGACAGCCACCTGGGCGACTTCATTGAGGACCGTAATGCCGTGCCGCCTCCTGAATCCGCCTCCCGTCAACTGCTTAAGGAGCAGATTGATGATGTACTGGGTACCCTCACCCCCCGTGAGCAGAGGGTGCTGCAACTCAGGTTCGGACTGGAGGACGGCAGAAGCCGCACACTGGAAGAGGTAGGTAAGGATTTCAATGTGACCAGAGAACGCATCCGTCAGATTGAAGCTAAGGCACTGCGTAAGCTGCGCCACCCCAGCCGGAGCCGCCGGCTGAAGGACTACCTGGAGTGAGAGGGACCTATCGTACGTGCCGTCATCCCCTTCTTGCCGCCTGCCACTGAAGCGATTTTCCCTTAAGGTATTTCACGGCACGGTAGGCTTGGACCGCGACAATCGCCGTGACCAACCTGGGTATCCACAGCCAGAAAGCATTCAGCCCCAGTGCCAGGTATAGAGCAGGGTCTTCTACCATGCTGTGATTGATGCCGATGGAAATATTAAGGCATTCCAGTTCGTCCTTGCTCAAGCCTGCCCTGCCGGCTTCCTCAATGATAACGGCGCCCCCGTACAGTACGCCGAAGAGGACGGCGGTTATCCAGAGCATGGCAGCCCGGCGGGAAAGCCCGAGGATACGCATTGCAGGCTGGAAGACCTTGAGCAGGTATTCCACCCACCCCAGTGACTTTAGCGATTCCAGCCCAATCATAACCGCCATAACGATGCCGAGGATTTTTGCAAGTAACCACCCCGTCTCAACAGCCCAGACCTTCAAGACCTCGGTAAAAGATGTAGCGGCAGTAAGAGCAGTCGGCATAACAATGTCTTGTGTGGTGTTAGTAAAGAATTGGGAAACAATCAGCACAGCCAGAATGGCGCCGCCGATGCGGATCAGGGTTATTTTAGCGGCATGGATACCAGCCCTATGCTGGATAATGCTCTCGATGATGAGACTATGGGCAATCATAGTGAAGATGGCAATCAGTGTCATCTGCCCGAAGCTGAAGGGAAGCACCGATACGATGGCAATGGTAGTGTAGGGACCGATGAGCATTCCACTAAGAATGGGCAAAGCAGCTGCACCGGGGAGGTTTATCAGCCGCATTGCCGGGTCCAGGAGAGGCATTACCTCATAGAGCCAGCCGCTCCATTGGATTATGACCGCCAGGAAAGAGATAGGAATAAGAAGTTTGCAGATCCAGATAAAGCTCTTTCGCCCTTTCCTGGCTCCCATTAAAAGGACACTTCTTAATTGACCACGAGAAGGAGACATCTAACCTCAACTCTTGTCCGGCAATTTCATCTATCTATAGACAAAACCCGAAAACTAATCTATAATCTAAAAATACTATGATCGAGAGGGGGAGTAGTTATGGACATGGGACTACTAAACTTCGGCTTTGTTTCCGCCATCATCGCCATTATTTTTGGCATCATTATTCTGGTCAAGCCCCAGGTACTTGCCTATTTGATTGGCATCTACCTGATAATTATCGGAATATTCTTTTTTGTCGGTTGTTGAAAAGACAAGACGCTTGGCACGACAAATAGAAAAACAGTCTATGAAACTTAACGTAACTAAAGCTGCATTGTCAAGGCTTTAGCAGTGATTCCTATCAAGCTGTCGCTGCATAACTTCATGTGCTACCGGGACAATGTGCCGCCGCTCTCCTTTAATGGTATCCATACCGCCTGTATCTCAGGAGATAACGGTAACGGCAAGTCAACCCTGGTTGACGCTATCACTTGGGCGTTATGGGGAAAGACCAGGGCCAAGAGTGATGACGACCTCATACACCTAGGCCAGACAGAGATGGGGGTGGAGTTTGACTTCGCCATCGGGGGGCAGCCCTACCGCATCATCCGCAAGCACGCTCGGCCGAAGAAGTATGGTGGACAGGGGAGGACGCTCCTGGAGCTTCAAATAGCTAGTGAGGACGGCTTCCGTACGATTACCGGAAACACTATCACTCAAACCCAGCAGGCGATTATTGATATCCTGCATATGGAGTATCAGACCTTTGTCAATAGCGCTCTTCTCTTGCAGGGGCGCGCCGATGCCTTTACTGTCAAACGCCCCCTTGAACGCAAGCAGGTGCTGGCCGACATCCTGGGACTCTCTTTCTACGATGAACTTGCCGAACGGGCCAAAACCCGGGCCAAAGAGCATGAAATGGTAAGGGAACAGCTGAAGAGCACTATTCAGGAGATAACCAATGAGCTGGAGCAGGAGCCAGCCTGGCAGACTGAATTTGAATCCGGGCTGGGCCAGCTCTCCGATATTGAAAAGCAGGCAGCCGAGCAGAAGTCCCGGCTTGAGGGCATCAGGCAGAAAAAGGGAGCCCTGGAAAATAAGAAACAGCAACTGGTCCAACTGGAGGAACATATTGCCAAGACAGCCCAAGGCTTGGCGCGCTGGGATGAGCAGGTGGAACAGCACCTCCGGCGCATTAAGGAGTACCAGGGGTTGCTCGACCAGCGTCCGGCGATAGAAGAAGGCTACCAAAAGTTCAGTGCAGCCAGGCGGCTGAACGATGAACTTAACCGGAAGCTGGGGTTGGTCAATACGCTAAACGAGCGCAAGCACCAGATGGAGATGAGCGTTACCCGGGCTGGGCAGTCCCTGCTGAAAGACCATGCTGTAGTCCAGAGCCAGGTGAGTGAACTGGAGACCAGCGCACAAAGACTGCCCTCGCTAAAGAAAGAACTGCATGAGATACAGGCCCAGATGGACCGACTGGCGGAGCAAGAAGATGGGCTGCAGGGGAAAAAGCAGGCCTCTCGGGAGCTGATGACCATGCTGAACCGGCTGGAATCGAATAATACCCACCTGGAACGGGAGATAAAGGAGGTAGAGGGAAAGCTCGACCTCCTGCGTACCCAGGAAGGGACCAGGTGCCCGCTCTGCGAGACGGAGCTTGCTGCGGATGGCTTAAGGCTGATTGAGACAAAGTATACCAGTGGCAAGCAAGGAAAGGCTGAGTCCCTCAAGCTAAACAAGGCGGGACTTGCTCAAAAGAAGGCGGAGCTTGAGCAGAGCGAGAGGGAAATCGCTCGGCTTGAAGCCGGCCTAAATCAGGACAGGGCCTCCCTCCAGAACAGGGCCGGCACTCTAAGCCAGGAGATTAGCCGGGCTGAGCAGGCCAGCGGCAAACTTAAAGAGACCAGAGATGTCCTTACCGGGATTGAAGAACGTCTGGCTAGGAGAGACTTCGCTGCTATTGAGCAGCAGGCGCTGGGACAGGTCGAAGAGGAAATGGCTGAACTGGGCTACAGTGCCAATCAGCATGAAGAGGCACGCCAGTGCCTGGTTGGTTTAGAGCAGTACGAAGGGCTCAAGCGAAAGCTGGAAGAGGCGGAAAAGCTCATCAGCCAAGCGAAGGAAGCCGTCGGCCAGGCAAAAGAGGCGGTCCGGGAACTGCGCTGTAGCCTGGAAAGCGACCACAACAAAAAGGAAGACCTAAGTAAAGAACTGGCACAACTGCCGCAGTTGGCCACTGATCTGACCCGGGCAGAAACAGAATACGAGGCACTGACAGTGAAGCAGAAACAGGCCCAGGAAGCACTATGGGGCCTAAAAGAGAGGCTGAAGCACTGTCGGGAACTTGACATAATTCTACAGCAAAAGGAGAAACTGCTTAGCCGGGCAGTAAAAGAGGAGAGTATCTACCAGGACCTGGCCCAGGCCTTCGGTAAGAGGGGAGTCCAGGCACTGCTGATTGAGAGTGCCCTCCCTGAGATTGAAACGGAAGCCAATCAATTGCTATCCCATATGACTGACAATAGAATGCACATCAAGATGGAAACACAAAGAGGAACAAAATCGGGGAGTGTGGTGGAGACCCTGGACATTAAAATTTCGGACGAGCTGGGGATACGAAACTACGAAATGTTCAGTGGTGGTGAAGCCTTCCGGATTAATTTTGCCATCCGTATTGCTCTCTCCAGGCTACTGGCAAGGCGGGCGGGGGCGCCACTACCCACTCTGGTCATTGATGAAGGCTTCGGTACTCAGGACAGCATTGGCATAGAAAAGATTAAGGAAGCGATAAACTCAATTCAGGATGACTTTGATAAGATATTGGTGATAACTCACATCGAAGAACTCAGGGACGCATTTCCTACTCGTATTGATGTCAGGAAAACCGCGGCGGGCTCCACCCTGGAAGTAAGCTGATCGGTATTACAGCCCGAGGCTGTCGGCGATGTCCTTCATTGCCTTAAGCCCCAGCGAAACAAATTCTTCGAGCTCAAGCCCGAGCTCTCGGCATGACAAAATCTGCTCTCTATTGACCCCGGCGGCAAAAGCCTTTTCCTTAAATCTTCTCAGTACCGATTTAGCTTCAAGACCAGCCAGTTTTTTATCCGACCGGACCAGGGCCGATGCCGTGATGAGACCGGTCAGCGGGTCGGCACAGAACATGGCCTTGTCCAGCTTTGTCTCACAGGGGACGCCATGCGCCGCATTGTGGCAGAGGATGGCATGCACCATCTCCTCACTAGCCCCCAGCTCACGGGCCAGGTCGGCCCCCAGCTTGCTGTGGATGTTCATATCGCCCTCGGTAAGCTCTACATCGATATCATGCAGCAGCCCGGTCAGCCCCCACTCGTCCTCATCCTCACCAAGTCGCCGAGCTAGAGCCCGCATTATCGTCTCGGTGGCTAACATATGCTTAAGCAGGTTCTTGTTCTCTACATTCTCCTTAATCGAATAGAGCACTTCTTTTCGATCCATCTATCATCCTCCCTCCACCACGAACAGCCGGAAAAGGCCGCCGGGCAGGAATAGTCATCCGCTTACAGTATATTTTACACCATCAGTCAATACCTTGACCAGATATTGTCCGGTTATCGATGATACCTGCCGGATAATCTCCTCGGGTGTCCCGCTGGCAATAACATAACCGCCGTGGTCACCGGCCCCGGGTCCAAGGTCAATGACATAATCGGCATTTTTAATCACATCCAGGTGATGCTCGATAACAATCACCGTATTGCCCCCGTCAACCAAGCGCTGCAATACCCTGAGCAGTGCTGCCACATCGCTAAAGGCAAGTCCGGTGGTTGGTTCGTCGAGGATATACAGTGTCCGTCCCGTTGACCGCTTCGACAGCTCGGTGGACAGCTTTACCCGCTGTGCCTCGCCGCCGGAGAGTGTCGGCGCCGGCTGGCCCAGACACATATACCCCAACCCGACATCACACAGGGTGCTCAGCTTGTTCTTTACCTTGGGGAAGTGCTCAAAAAAGGAGAGGGCTTGCTCAATGGTCATACCCAGCACCTCGGCAATATTCTTACCCTTAAATCTAATCTCCAGCGCTTCACGGTTGTAACGCTTTCCCTGGCATACTTCACAGGGAACGGTGACATCGGGTAAAAACTGCATCTCAATCTGGGTAAAGCCATCCCCTCGGCAAGACTCACAGCGCCCACCCTTAACATTGAATGAGAACCGTCCTGGCGCATAGCCCCTCATCCGAGCCTCGGGGACGGTGGCGAAAAGCTCACGGATAGGGGTAAAGGTGCCGGTATAGGTGGCCGGGTTACTGCGCGGAGTGCGCCCGATAGGCGACTGGTCGATATTGATTACCTTATCGATATGCTCCACGCCGGAGACACCGTCACAATCACCTGCTCTTTCCCTTGACCGGTAAAGCACCTTTGCCAGGTGACGGTAGAGGACTTCATCAATGAGGGTACTCTTACCGCTG
>CAZYRA010000032.1:0-11023 GCA_964649385.1 uncultured Dehalococcoidales bacterium
CTTAATCTTCCCGGAACCAGTCCTGGGTATACTATCCACAAACTCAAACTTCTTGGGTAACTTAAAGTCAGCCAGATTTTGGCGACAGAGAGCAGATATTTCTTCTTCGGTAACAACCTGACCGTCCTTAAGGACGATAAAGGCAGTAGGAATCAGTCCATCGGAGACACAGCCAACCCCCACATACGCTGCTTCAGCAACAGCGGGATGACTCAAGAGCACATCCTCGACATCCCAAGGGGAAATTTTCAGCCCCGATGGGGTTACTATTATGAACGATTTCTTTTCTACATATTCAAGATAACCATCTTCATCCACCCGAACCAAATCCCCGGTATAGAACCAGCCGTCTCTAATGACCTGAGCCGTGAGGTCGGGCGCCTTATAGTATTCTTTCATCATCCAGGGAGCCCTAAAAATAGCCTCGCCCACTTCGCCAGCAGCAACCCCCTCCCCACTATCAGCTATTACCCTGAAATCGCAAACCGGTTTGCCCACGGTGCCTAGTTTATGGTCGTCCAGAGTACTCATAGACACAACGGAAAGCTCAGAAAGCCCATACGTCTCACAGAAAGTCAGACTGAGCTTGTCTTCCAGCATCTTCATAAGACGCAGTGATGATTTCGCCCCGGCTGACGAGGCAACCCTCAATGAACTAAGGTCATAGTCCTTGATGACCTTAGTAGGCATCATAGCTAGAGCATTATACATTGCCGGAACCCCAAAAAGGATGCTGCCTCTTTCCTGCTCTACCGCCTCTAGAACAGCCCTGGGAGTGAAATGGGGGATTATTACCACAGTGGCCCCTTTAATAATGGAACCGAAAAGGAGTTCGCTTAATCCCAAAAGGTAAAAGAAAGGAACCGGGTCGATAACCACATCTTCTCTGACTCTACGTAAACCTGCAGAAACTATGTCAGGGGTTCCCATAAGGGAAGCGTGGGTGTGTACCACACCCTTTTGCCTCCCCAACACTCCTGATGTATATATGATAGTAGCCGTATCCTCGTCATATATAGCGACATCAGGTGATATCGCAGAACCAGTAGCGATCATTGATTGATAATGTTCACCATCAACCTCCAGAACATGCTGGAGCCGGGGGATACCGGGTAGGAAAACAGAAAGCATCTGGGAAAAACTTCGTTCTGTTATCAGTACTTCAGCATCGGAATCACACAATAAAGAAGCAATCTCAGGTGCCTTCAGCATAGGGCTGAGGAGTATGGCTACGCCACCGGCCTTAATAATGCCGAAATAGTTGATACCCCAATCAGGGCTGTGGGACATTAAGATAGCAACATGATCATTTTTCCTTACCCCTAATCCGATAAGGGCATTGGCTACCCGGTTAGAAGACTCGTCTAGCTCCTGATAGGTAATCCTCCGTGGGCCAAGAACAAGGGCATTTCGCTGCGGCGCTTCGCGAGCAGTCACCTCCAGCGCCTGTTTCAGATTCATGGCAAATCCTCACAAATCAGTGGATAAACAATTGATTTACGTATTGACAAACTACTTCTCTCGATATAATATACATTACAAGGCTAGTTGTTGTACAATGAAGTTATTAGCTTATTGTAGTGTATATCCTGAGGAGCTGGCCTATCTGTATTCTTGAAAGTGAGCATTTTGGGGCTTGACAAAATGTTGTTCTATCTGTAGTATCTTTAGAACGATGTTTACCGCTAGCCTCAGAGTGAAATAAATAAATATGCAGTTATTATTGCCAACGAACTGGGATAGGGATCTAATACCCCTTTTAAGTGAGACGAAGGCAGATATCGAGTTGTACGGCGTATTGCCTACCTCGATGATTGGGAGTGGAGGTTCTGGCCCCGATATTCCACAGATGACAGCAAAGGACGCGGAAGAGTACATCAAGCTGGCGCATTCCGCAGGTTTCAAATTCAATTACCTCCTCAATGCCCCCTGCCTCAATAATATGGAGTGGCATGAGGACACCCATCAGGAGTTACTGCAGCACCTGGAGTGGCTCAGTAATATCGAAGTGGATAGCGTTACCGTGGCTATCCCGTACTTGATAGAGCTTATCAAGTGTCAGTTCCCCAACCTTAAAGTAGAGGCATCAACTATAACCCATGTAAACAGTGTTGCCCGGGCGAAGTTCGTTGAATCACTGGGGGTTGATGCCATTATGCTGGACGCTAACATAAACCGGGATTTCAAACTCCTCAAGGCGATTAGAAGCGCGGTAAAGTGTGAGCTTGGAATGCTGACAAATAGCCTTTGCCTCTACCAGTGTCCCTACGAGTACTATCACAACAATACCATGGGCCATGCCAGTCAATGTCAAAACCAACTCAGTGGTTTCTATATGGACTACTGTGTACTTCATTGTGCTCTGGAAAGCCTCACCGATAAGTCTCAGCTCATTAAGGCTCGCTGGATAAGGCCGGAAGATATACATATCTACCAAGAGATGGGTATTGATTTCTTCAAAATTGGCGGGAGGGCGATGTCAACAAGGTGGATTGTCAATGCAACTAAGGCGTATGCTTCATTAAGTTATCCGGGTAACCTGTACGATATCTTAAGTGCCCTCACCTCTAAGTTGAGAAGCTCAGAGTCGAATCTACCCAGTACCCAAACCAGCGCAATAGCTTCACCACCAAAGGTGTACATCGATAACCAGTCCCTGGATGGTTTTATCGATTTCTTCAAGAAGCAGGATTGCCTCTCCGGATGCAGTAACTGCAATTATTGTCAGGAAATAGCCGATAAGGTTGTTAGGGTTGACCGCGACGAAGCAGATAAATATATGTCCGTACTCAAAAATCTGCTGGGTGAGCTAAATAGCAGCAGCATGTTTAGAGCCAGAGAGTTCTACACCACCAGTAATATCAGCACAAGAGCATAACATCAAGACTCAGTTCAAGCAGTTCGACTTCAATGCCAATCAGCTATACTATAATATAGTCCCCGCAACCCGGATATCCAAGCTGTTCATAACCGACTAGAGTCTCAAGTATCACCTCGCCCATTTCGTAGATCAATCCCTAGCTAAAAGACACCATATCCCACTCAGCCACAGACCAAGGTGTGGTAAACACCTCACTTCGGGGGTTCCTATAGGCTACTCCTGGTTCGGTTCCACAGATAGGCATACCTCTCCCTATCAGACATAATAAGCCACCGCATCCGAAACAAAATCCTTTTCAGGTAATAGACTATTTCCGTAATCATGGTACTGCCTCCCCTCCTAAATCCCTATAATATATAACGCCAGGCATAACAAAAGGTTAGGACAAAACAGCTAAACGCCATCGGGAGATGAAGAAATAGGGGTTGTGTTACTATGAAAAGACGATACAACTCTGGAGTGTGGATGAGCAGGACAGCAAGCAAAAAAACGAGGGGGATGGCGTTAATCGTTGTTTCATTAAGCTCTTTCCTGGCGGCGTTTATGGGCTCTGCAGTTAATATAGCTCTGCCCTCAATTGGTAGAGAATTTCATATGGATGCCGTGTCGTTAGGCTGGGTAACTACCTCTTTCATTTTAGCCTCAGTAATGTCTCTTGTCCCCTTTGGACGACTCGCCGACATACATGGGCGAAAGAAGATTCTCACCTACGGTGTACTTACCTACACTACTTCATCACTCCTCTTATCGTTTGCCCATTCCGCCAATCTACTGATTTCATTACGGTTCGTCCAGGGCATTGGTAGCGCTATGATATTCGCTACCGGGGTAGCCATCGTAAGCTCAGTTTTTCCATCAGCAGAGAGGGGTAGAGCACTGGGAATAAGTGTTGCTATGACATACGCAGGACTTTCCCTTGGTCCCGTCCTAGGTGGATTGCTGACTCAGCACTTCGGCTGGAGAAGTATCTTCCTGTCCACTATACCTCTAGGTATAATAACTATGATCCTGATTCGATGGAAAATAAAGGGGGAGTGGGCTGAAGCGAAAGGGGAGAAATTCGACCGCAGCGGCGCTGCAATCTATGGGCTTACCCTGGTAGGAATAATATATGGTTTTTCCCGACTCCCTGATACACTGGGTATCGGGCTGCTGATAGCAGGTATATCAGGGGCTCTCTACTTTGTCAGGCGAGGAATAAAGGTTAAGCATCCGCTTCTGGATATAGACCTCTTTAGAAAGAGTCGGGTCTTTGCTTTCTCGAACTTAGCAACACTTCTCAACTACAGCGGATTATTTGCCGTCAGTTTCCTGTTAAGCCTCTACTTACAGTACATAAAAGGACTCAATCCACAAAGTGCAGGCCTCATCCTGGTAGCTATGCCGGCAGTACAAGCCATTTTCTCACCACTCACCGGCAGACTTTCTGACCGGGTTGAACCAAGGATACTCGCCTCAATCGGGATGGGGCTGAATGCTGTAGGGTTGTCCATACTCATTTTTATCAGTGAAGAAACCGGGCTGGGCTTCATCATCGGTATTTTAGTCCTTATGGGTGCCGGTTTTGCTCTTTTCGCTTCCCCCAATACCAATGCCATAATGAGTTCCGTCAAACAAAGGTTCTACGGGGTAGCCTCAGCAACAATGGCAACAATGCGACAGGTTGGAATGAGTTTTAGTATGGGAATTACAATGCTGCTATTTGCCCTCTATATCGGCAGGGTAGAAATTACGCCGGAACACTACCCGTTACTTTTGAACAGCACCAAAATAGCATTCACAATTTTTACCGGCCTGTGTATCGCAGGTATCTTTGCTTCACTGGCAAGAGGCAATACACGATAGGAATATTTATCAGCATAAACTACCAACTTCCTACCCCGATTCAGGCTATAAAGAGCCGATTGGACTTTGCACCAGTAACCACGTTACGCTATACTTAAAACATAATCCTAGCTGTTGGTAAGGTGGGCGGTGAGTTTTAATCAACTAAAAACCAAGGCTGAGGAATATCTTCCGCCGGAAAAGCTAGCCCTACTTGAAAGCGCTTACAACTTTGCCAAGAAAGCCCACGAAGGACAGCTGCGCATATCAGGTGAACCCTATCTGGAGCACCCAATACAGACCGCGTTAATCCTGGCCGAACTCCAACTTGATGCCAACTCCATAGCCGCCGCCCTACTGCATGATGTTCCGGAGGACTGCGAGATACCGCTTTCCGATATTGAGGTCACCTTTGGAGCCGAAATAGCCAAGCTGGTTGATGGCGTCACCAAGCTGAGCAAACTCTCCTTATCAGGAGACAATGTCTTCACATCCACAAGTGAACAGCAGATGGAAAACTTAAGAAAGATGCTGGTAGCCATGGCTGAGGACATTCGCGTAGTATTTATAAAACTAGCTGATAGATTACACAATATGCGAACACTGAATGTGCTACCACCGGAGAAACAGCGCAGGATTGCACGGGAGACCTTAGAAATATATGCTCCTTTATCCCACCGCCTGGGGATATGGGAGTTAAAGTGGCAGATGGAAGACCTCTCCTTCCGATATCTGGAGCCGGAGAAATATCGGAAAGTGGCCAGACTCATTGCTGCCCGGCGTGCCCAACGGGAGAGCGTAATAGCACAGGTAATTCAAATCCTGGGGGCCGAGTTTGACAGGATAGGTCTGAAAGCCGAGATATCAGGTCGGCCCAAGCATATCTACAGTATACATCAGAAAATAGAGAGGTATGCCGCCCTGGGAAAAAATTTTGATAATATACACGACCTCCTTGCCATTCGAGTGCTGGTTGAGGCCGTACCTGATTGTTATAGTGCTGTAGGTATTATCCACAACTTGTGGCGTCCTTTACCCGGTGATTTTGATGACTATATCGCTAACCCCAAACCGAACGGGTATCAATCCCTACACACGGTGGTAATGTACGGCGCTACACCTCTGGAAATACAGATTCGTACCTATCAGATGCACTATATTGCCGGGTTTGGGGTAGCGGCCCACTGGCGCTACAAGGAAGGGAAAACGAAAGACCTACACTTTGAGGAGAGAATAGGCTGGCTTCGCCAGTTAATCGAGTGGCGGCGAGATCTAAGTGGTGCTGAAGAGTTCCTGGAATCGGTCAAGACTGACATATTCATTGACCAGGTTTTTGCTTACACCCCTAAGGGCGAGATTAAGGATTTGCCCAAGGGTGCTACCCCCTTAGATTTTGCCTATCGTATTCATACTGAGATGGGACACCGCTGCATAGGGGCCAGGGTTAACGGTAGGTTGGTACCACTAAATTATCAAATCAAAAATGGTGACGTAGTGGACGTTATGACCACCAAAGGGGATAAGAAACCAAGCCTGGATTGGCTAAACCACCAATTAGGCTATATTCAAACTTCTCATGCCAGGGGAAAGATACGGCAGTGGTTTAGAAAACAGGAGCGCACGGAGAATATTGAGCGTGGTCGGGAGCTTCTGGAAAAGGAGATGAGACGACTGGGTATAAAGCTCAGCAGCCGAGAGGAGTTAGCCAAACTATTCAAATACGACGACCTGGACGACTTTCTGGCAGCCATCGGCTACGGCGGTATTTCTACCCATCAGATTGCTGTAAAGCTATCCGCCCAGCAGGAACAACCCAAAGGAATAACTGGAGTGTCCCTACCCAAGCGGATGGTGCCGACTGTTACTGTGTTAGGTGTGGGGGATATGCTGACCCACCTAGCCGAGTGTTGTCATCCCGTACCCGGCGATAAGATTATCGGCTACATCACCCGCAGCCGGGGGGTGTCAATCCACCGCCAAGACTGTTATAATATAATTCACGAGGATGAGAAGGAAAGGCTGGTTTCGGTGGACTGGGGAAGCACTGATGCGCTGTATCCAGTCAATATTCGGGTTGAAGTTTGGGATAAGGTAGGAGTGATGCGTGACATCACCACGATTGTGGCTGAGGAGAAGGTTAATATCGCGGCTGCCAGCTCTGTTCGACACGATGACCATACTGTCACCGAGTATTTTACTTTAGAAACAAATGGTCTGGCTCAGCTAAGTCGGGTGATGGGGAAAATCGAGGGAGCCAGAGGGGTGATAAGTGTCACCCGAGTGGGAAGTGGAACGACCACAAAAACTAGCCCCTCGACTCGAGCTAATCAAAACAACTAGGGAGGTGGATATTGCCACACAGCAAATCAGCTAAAAAAGAGGTGCGGGTCGCCAAAAAGAGGCAGTTTCGCAATAAGTCCATTCGTAGTTTGTGTAAGACCAAGATAAGTAAAGCCGAGAAGCTTATTTTCTCGGGTGAGCTTAATCTGGGTCGGGAGGCAGTGGTAGATGCAGTCAGTGTTCTGGATAAAGCAGCTGAGAAAAGGATTATTCACGCTAATAATGCTGCCCGACGCAAATCGCGCCTGATGAAGAAGCTCAATCAGGCACAAGCCCTATCTTCAACCGAAGGTTAGCCAAACAGAATTGTTTAATCACCATAGCCTGGAGTATTGACAAGAGATCGTGTTTAGTATTAAGGTTTTGTAGAACTGGTGTTCGCCTTATGCAGGTTTTCTTGAGGAGTACAGGGTGAAGGAACTATCATCTAAACCACGGCAGATTATCGACTTTATCTACCGTTTTTGGGACGATAGGGGCTATCCTCCCACTATCAGGGATATAGTAAGTGGATGTGCAATCAGCTCAACATCGGTGGTGAAATATAACCTGGATATACTGGAAAAGAACGGGTATATCCGCCGTCACAGTGAAATAGCACGTGGAATTGAGCTAATTACTCGCTCTCCGTACTTAAAATATCGGCTGCGAGTACCTGTTATCGGCCAAATAGCAGCGGGAGAGCCGATTCCGGTGCCTACTCCTGATACCTGGGATGCCGCTCCTTGCCCGGAAACTATAGAGGTAACTAGAGACTTAACCCGGGGGCGGGACGGGATTTATGCTCTAAGGGTGAAGGGGTGGTCAATGGTGGATGCCCTGGTCAGCGACGGTGATATTGTACTTATGGAGTATGTCAACGCTGTGGATAACGGTGAAGTGGCTGCTGTATGGCTCAAGGCGGAAAGAAAAGCAACCCTGAAGAAATTCTATGCTGAAGCCGGGCAAATACGGCTTCAGCCAGCTAATACCAGGATGAAGCCTATATATGTTGAACCTGATAACGTTGAGGTTCAAGGTAGAGTAATTACCGTTATAAGACAGCTTGGCATAGGAAAATAGTCTGATTTGCTGTTTACTACCAAGTAAGTATAAACTGGTAGATAATTAGTAATATAGACTGAAATGTTCTAGCCTGATAACATGAGTAAAGTCAGAACCAGAAAAGAGAAGGAGAGTTATGCTCCTTAATCAGTTTCAAAGTGTAGGTCGTGATCTTTGTAGTCGAGGGCTGGTTTGCTCCAATAGTGGGAACCTAAGTGTCAGAATGGGAGACCGCTTGGTTATTACCCGCCGCGGCAGTATGCTCGGCGGCTTGGAAGAAAATGACCTGATAGAGACCGGGATAGATAAAAACGACCGTTTTACGCCACTTGCCTCAAGTGAACTACCAGTCCACCGGGCCATCTATCGCGAAACCTCGGCATTAGCCATTGTTCATGCCCATCCCCCACATGCCATCGCTATGTCGCTACTGGAAACTGATATTGTACCCAATTGCAATGAAGGCTCTCCCTTAATGGAGCGTGTACCAGTCCTTGGTTGGAATATGGAAGTAAAACCGGGTGGACTGGCTGATATCATTACTGAGGCACTGAAGAAATACCATATTGTTATGGTTCGTGGCCACGGCAGCTTTGCCACCGGCCAATTACTGGAAGAAGCCCATAACTACACTACAATTTTGGAAACAAGCTGCCAGGTCCTTTGCCTGTTGCAGTCATTGAAGGTAAACGAGCTCAAAAAATAGCCCGTCAACCGTTAGTCATCATTTAATTGCAGGCCCATTTTTAAAGACCGGGGTACACCACTCACGATATCTGGAATCTCTACCCTGTATTATGCTAGAGTAGACCTTTTGCAGCTTCTTGGTTATCTCACCGGCCTCACCGCTACCTATCTTACGTCCATCTATCTCAACCACCGGCGTGATATTAGCCGCTGTTCCCGTTAAAAAGCATTCACTGGCGGTATAGAGCTCGCTATGGTTAATACGCCGCTCTATGGTCTCCATACCCAGTTCATTCCGCGCCAGCTTTATTAAAGCATCACGGGTAATACCCACCACCATAAGATCATCGACGCCCGGCGTCACCAGTCCCCCATTTTGTACCAAAAAGATGTTTTCACCACTCCCTTCGGAAACATAGCCATTTGAAGTAAGCATAATAGCCTCGTGAAAATCATTCTTAATAGCTTCGGTCTTAGCCAGGGCATTGTTCACGTAAAGGCCGGTAATTTTAGCCTGCGGTGTCTCACTAGGACGCCGCCAGGAAGAAACAATACACCTCACCCCGTCCGTATCCAGATATGGTCCCCAGGGAAAGGCAAAGACCATAAAGTCATCATCCAGATTGTGCAACCGAACACCCAATGCCTCGGAGCTCTTATAGGCTAAAGGACGGACATATATATCCTCCCTAAAACCGCATCTTTCTATCGTTTCCACCGTCACCTGGCAAAGCTCATTAAGGGTATGGGGCAAGTCAATATTAAGCACCCGACAACCGTTAAGCAATCGCTCGTAGTGTTCGCTAAGACGGAAGAGGTAAAGCTGCCGTTCTTCGCTATTCCAATTGCCGCGAATACCCTCGAAAACACCGGTGCCATAGTGAAGACAATGAGTCATAACTCCTATTCTGGCTTCAGATAGAGGCACAAACTGCTTGTTGAAATAGGCATATGCCGACATCTCAGGAGACTCCTTTCTATAAGACAGATTTGACCTATTATAGCCATTACCAAGATGGAAACACAAGCAGGAGGTTTGTCTCAAATCGGGTTAAGTGTTATGTTAGATTCTTACCTCGACAGACTCAGCGTATCAAGGGTATAGCCGTTATCCCCGCTGGGAAAGATGTTCTTTAGGAGGAGTGTCTGGCCGGTCTGTATAGCGGCGAAGCCGTACTTCTTGCGGATGTGGTCAATAGTCTTGTTAAGCTGTTCCAGCCTGTGGGCTGATGTGTCCAGCATATCCAACTGCATTCCCAACTCAGTCAGGTTGGACACCCCGATGCCAATGAGACGAACCGGACGTCTTTCTTGAGCCAGCGCTTTCTCCAGCAGACCCGCCCCGGCCTCAAAGATAACCTGGTCGGTATTGCTACCCTGCCTTAAGGTCTGGCGCCGGGTAATGGTGGCAAAATCAGCGTATCTTAGCTTCAAGGTCACACATCTTGTCCCTCTATCCTGTTGCCGCAGATGGCTACCCACCTGCTCGCTGAGGTAGCGTAGCGTTGCCTTTAGCTGAGACTTATTCCCAGTATCCTCAGCAAAGGTGGTCTCCCGGCTAATGGACTTGGCCTTGGGGGGAAAAGGCTCTACCCTTCTTTCATCAACGCCGCTAGCATAGCGGTGCAGAATCTCACCGAAGACGCCAAAATGTCCTCTAAGAATGCCTGGCGGCACGGTAGACAGCTTCCCGATGGTATTGATACCCAGGCCCTTGAGCACACGCTCTGTCTTCCTGCCGATGCCAGGCAATTTAGCTATCGGCAGAGGGGTAAAAAAAGCACGTTCGTTGCCGGGAGCTACCTCGATTAGTCCGTCCGGCTTGGACAAATCAGAGGCGACCTTAGCCACTATCTTACCGTTAGCAATACCGACGGAAGCGCAAAGCCCTAGCTCATCCTTAACCCGCTTCTTTATCGCCAGCGCCATCAAATGAATGGAGCCGTAGATGGACCCAAAACCGGTCACATCCAGGTATGCTTCGTCAAGACCCATCGGCTCAAGATAGGGTGAGAAGTTGGCCAGGATAGCCATAAACTCCTGCGAAGCCTGGCGGTACTTGGGAAAGCTGCCCTCGATAAAGATGGTCTGAGGACAAAGACGGCTGGCACTAACCAGGGACATACCGGCATGCAGGCCAAAGGCCCTTGCTTCATAAGAGGCAGCCGCCACCACACCCCGCCGGTCGGGCCTGCCACCAACCACCACCGGCTTACCCTTAAGCTCGGGGTTCTCCACCTGCTCTAC
>CAZYRA010000033.1:0-10743 GCA_964649385.1 uncultured Dehalococcoidales bacterium
CCCCTTTTCTATCGAGAAGCCGTTTTCCTTAAGATATTGGCTTAGCCAGGTGACTGCTTTTGTTTCCTTAAAGCCCGTTTCAGGGTGGGAGTGAATCCTTAAGCTGAGCTCGTTGAGCTGATGGTGGTGAGCGTCTACCTCGCCGATAACCAGAGCCTTTAGTTCTTCTGCGTCCACAGTCTTTTCCTTCAGAGGATAGCGTTCTAGCTGCTTGAGCTAGTGCTTATTATAGACCAGCGGGGTCAGGATTTCTAGGGTTTACGCTTTATCAGGCGCTGGATATATAGTATAATTTTTCTTCCTATAATGATATAGTGTTGAGTAGATTTTTGTTCCAAAAAAACCAGGGATTAATTGAACAGACGGGGCTTGAGGAAAAATGATTGAACGGACGAATGATGAACAGATAAAGGATGAGTTGCTTGCTGACCTTAAAGGGCGGCGGGAAAAGATCAGGGAGATGGGGGGAAGTAAGAATGTTGAGAAGCAGAGGGGGCGTGGCAAATTAACCGCCCGAGAGCGAATTGACCGGCTGCTGGATAAGGGAACTTTTTGTGAGATTGGTATGTTCGCCACCAACCGGGGTACTGCCTTCGGTATGGATAAGATAACGGTACCTGCCGACGGAGTGATTACTGGCTACGGCACGATTGACGGTAGGAAGGTGTATGTCTATGCTCAGGACTTTACCTCGGTCGGGGGTAGCCTTTCCGAAATACACGCCGCCAAAATATGTCGCATACTCGACAGCGCGGCTAAGGCGGGCTGTCCTGTCATCGGCATCAATGACTCCGGAGGCGCCAGAATTCAGGATGGCGTGGATGCTCTGGCTGGCTACGGCCAGATATTCTTTCGAAACTCGATATTCTCCGGAGTAATCCCGCAGATATGTGCCATTATGGGTCCCTGTGCCGGCGGTGGGGTATACTCCCCGGCGCTGATGGACTTTACTTTTATGGTAAAGGGTACCAGCTATGCCTATATCACCGGCCCGCAGGTAGTCAAGGCGGTTATGGGAGAGGAAGTCAGCCATGAGGAGCTTGGCGGCGCTACTGTAGCGCAAAAGAAGGCGGGGGTCGCTTGCCGCTCTGAAGCCAGTGAGGAGGAGTGCCTGGATAGTATCAAGGAACTGCTTGACTATCTGCCTTCCAGCAATCGGGATACCCCGAGGCGAGTTGACTGGGGGGACGACCCGAACCGCAGCGACCCTGCTCTGTTTGACATTGTTCCGGCCAACCCCAGCAAGCCGTATGATATGCACAAGCTCATCAAGCTGATATTTGACCGGAGACCGGATGGTAAGAAGAACTACTTTGAGACCTTTCCTCTCTTTGCCACCAATATTATCACCTGTTTTGCCCGGCTTAACGGGTGGACGGTGGGTATCATTGCCCAGCAGCCGATGTCAAAGGCGGGTGCACTGGATATTGATGCCTGCGATAAGGCATCCCGTTTTATCCGCTTCTGTGATGCCTTTAGTATCCCGCTGGTCAACCTGGTTGATGTCCCCGGCTATCTGCCCGGCACTGATCAGGAGTGGGGAGGAATAATCAGGCATGGCGCCAAGATGCTCTATGCCTACTCGGAGGCGGTGGTGCCCAAGATTACCCTCACTATTAGGAAGGCATACGGAGGAGCCTATATCGGCATGTGCTGCAAGGACCTCGGCGCCGATACCGTGTTCTGCTGGCCGACCACAGAGCTGGCGGTGATGGGGTCGGAGGGTGCGGCGGCGATAATATTCCACAAAGAATTGGAGAAGGCGGAAGATCCCCGGGCGCTGCTTCAGGCGAAGATAAGGGAATACCGCACCACCTTTGCCAATCCCTATCGGGCTGCCGAGAACCTCCATATCGACGATATCATTGAGCCGGCGGAGACCAGACCCAGATTGATTAGGGCACTGGAAGCGATAGTCGGTAAAGTAGAGGAACGGCCGAAAAAGCGACACGGTATTATCCCGACATAATTTCTGTACCCCGGTTCGAAAGCTAGAAAGGGTAGTGATGAACAAGATTAGTATAATAGGGGCGGGTAATGTCGGCGCTCTCTGTGCTCAGCGTATTGCTGATAGAGGCTATGCCGACATAGTCCTGCTGGATATTATCGAGGGGCTGGCTCAGGGTAAGGGGCTTGACATTCTTGAGTCACAGCCTGTCTCCGGGTTGGATACCCGTATCATTGGCACCAATCGCTATCAGGAAACAGCCGGTTCGGATGTGGTCATCATCACCTCCGGGGTTGCTCGTAAACCGGGAATGACCCGCGATGATTTGCTGCTCACTAATATGAAGATTGTTAGTGAGGTCACCCGTAAGATAGTAGAACACTCGCCCCAGCCTATTATCATAGTAGCAACCAACCCGGTAGATGCGATGACCTATCTGGTGAGGTATATCAGCGGCTTACCTCGAAACAGGGTATTCGGCCTGTCCGGAGTTTTGGACACCAGCCGTTTGAGGAGTTTTATCTCTGAAGAGCTCAACGTATCGGTAGAGGATGTCTTTGTTTGTATTCTGGGTCAGCACGGCGATGCCTCGGTGGTTATTCCCAGATTGACTACAGTCCATGGTATCCCGATAACCAGACTTCTACCCAGGGAGACTGTTGACCGGCTGGTAGAGCGAGCCATCAAGGGCGGTGCCGAGATTGTCGGTTTGCTGAAGACGGGCAGCGCCTCTTTTGCTCCCTCAGCGTCGATTGCTCAGATGGTAGATGCTGTTATTCTGGATAAGAAGAAAATTTTACCCTGCGCTGCCTGCCTGGAAGGGGAATACGGGCTCAGGGATACCGTTATTGGCGTACCGGTAAAACTGGGTAGGGACGGTATTGAGCAGGTAATTGAGCTGGAGCTGACTGATGAGGAGAGCGCGGCTCTGGCTGGCTCAGCCGATGTGGTGCGTGAGATGGTAAAGGTAATGGGATTATGAACAGTCAGTGTTTAGTGTATAATATATTTAGTTACGGTTACCTTTTGCCGAGTAGGGAAAGGAGGAGTAAGAAGCACGATGAGAGAGATTGATGCCAAGGAAATAACACAGACAGTATCACGGCTCTTCCAGGAGGCCTGCCATTATCTTCCTGAGGATGTGCTGAATGCTCTCAAGCAGGCACGGCAGAATGAGGAATCGCCGATCGGGTGTGAAGTACTGGACGGGATACTGAAAAATGCCGAAATCTCGGCTGGGGGGCAGATTCCTCTCTGTCAGGATACGGGAGATGCCGTGGTCTTCCTGGAGCTAGGGCAGGACGCTCACATAGTCGGTGGCGACCTCTACTCGGCAGTTAATGAGGGAGTGCGGCATGGCTATACCCAGGGCTATCTGCGTAAGTCTATGGTGAGCCGGCCCTTTTCGGCCAGGGTTAATACCAAGGACAATACCCCGGCTATTATCTATACCGATATCGTTCCCGGTGACAGCTTGAGGATTGTCGCCAAGCCCAAGGGTGGTGGCGCTGAGAATATGTTCCGCCTGATTATGCTGTCCCCGGCGCAGGGCCGTCAGGGAGTGATTGACTTTGTCGTCGGTGCTGTTGATGAAGCTGGCAGTAATGCCTGTCCTCCGGTTGTCGTTGGTGTCGGTATCGGGGGGACTGTGGAAAAGACGGTTATGCTGGCGAAGCGGGCGTTGCTGCGTAAGGTGGGTGAGCCCAGTCCGGATACTGAGACTGCTGAACTGGAGCGGGAAATTCTCGAGCGAGTGAATAAACTGGGTATTGGGCCAATGGGCTATGGCGGCCGTAATACCGCTCTGGCAGTCCATATCGAGGTCTTCCCGTCTCATATGGCCAGCCTGCCGGTAGCGGTTAACCTGGAATGTCATAGCTGCCGGCACAAAGAGGCTATTCTTTAGCAGGAGGGTAGGATGGTAAAGAAGATTGGACTTCCCCTGACTGGCGAGGTCATCAAGGAGCTTAAGGCCGGGGATGATGTTTTACTTAGCGGTGTTATCTATGTGGCCCGAGATGGTGCCCATAAGAGGATGATTGAGACGCTGGAGTTGGGAAAACCCTTGCCCTTTGATATCAAGGGACAGACGATCTACTATATGGGTCCTTCTCCGGCCAGGCAGGGTCAGGTAATTGGCTCGGCTGGCCCCACTACCAGTGGCCGTATGGACAGCTACTCACCCCGCCTGCTCGCTGAGGGTCTTAAGGGAATGATTGGCAAAGGGATGCGCTCATCGGTGGTGAAGAATGCTATCAAGCAGTATGAGGCAGTTTACTTCGCTGTCATTGGTGGGGCTGGTGCTCTCGCCTCGCACAATATTAAGAAATCAGAGGTAATCGCCTACGAAGATCTGGGGGCGGGGGCAGTCCGCCGCCTGGAGGTAAAAGATTTCCCGGTCAGGGTAATCAATGACATCTACGGTGGAGACCTCTACCAAGAGGGGAAGACCAGGTACAGGATAGACTAGAGCAGATTAACCCGGGCAGCCGACTGAGACTTCAGGAGCAGTTTGATGGACAGGTATGACTATATTATCATCGGCAGCGGCATTGCCGGGCTTTATACCGCCCTGATGGCTAAGGATCAGGGTAGTGTGCTGGTTATTACCAAGGGCAGTATTGAGGATTGTAATACCAGGCACGCCCAGGGGGGTATTGCCGCTGCCATTGGTAAGGATGATTCCAAGGAGCTTCATTTCCGGGATACCGTAGCCGCTGGGGGTGGCTTGTGTGATACCGAGGCGGTACGTATCCTGACCGGCGAGGCCCCGGCCCGTATTGCGGACCTGGTTAACCTGGAGGTGCCCTTTGATACCGCTAACGGCGAGATTGCGCTGACCAGGGAGGCCGCACACAGTGTACCCCGCATCCTCCATGCCGGAGGTGATGCCACCGGCGAACATATTGAGGTTACTCTGAGCCGGCGGGTGCGTGCATCTCAGATACAGGTGCTTGAGGACTGCCTGGTCACCGAGATATTGGTTGAGAATGGAACGGTTAGTGGTGTAAAAGCCCTTGACTGCCGTACCGGCTCCTTTGAGGAGTTTAGCTGCCGCTTCCTGGTCCTGGCTACCGGTGGTGCCGGACACCTGTACAAGCTCAGTACCAACTCTGATATCGCCACCGGTGACGGCGTTGCGCTGGCCTTCAAGGCCGGTGCCGAGATAGCGGATATGGAGTTCTTTCAGTTTCATCCCACCGCCCTTCGTATACCGGGAGTGACCCCGTTTCTTATCTCGGAATCAGTCCGGGGTGAGGGCGGAGTGCTGCGCAATGTTGATGGCTATCGCTTTATGCCCGACTATACCCCAGAGGCTGACTTGGCGCCGCGGGATGTGGTTACCCGCAGCATCCTCTATGAGATGAGAAAGACGGCCTCGGACAGGGTCTTCGTTGATGTCACCCATCTGCCGCCCTATGTAATAACTACCCGGTTCCCCCATATCTACCGGTTTTGTCTGGTGCGTGGTCTGGATATTACCCGCGGCCTGATACCGGTGGCGCCGGCGGCTCATTACATAATGGGTGGTGTTAAGACAAATACCTGGGGGGAGACCAATATCGTCGGCCTGTTTGTTATCGGTGAAGCCTCCTGCACCGGAGTCCACGGTGCCAACCGCCTGGCGTCAAACTCGCTCCTGGAGGCGGTGGTATTCAGTCAGCGGGTTATCGAAAGGACAACTAAGGAAACTGTGCTTGAGATACCCGGTACAGACAAAGACACCGCAGTCCGTTACTCGCTGAGTAAGCGGCGGGTACTTGAGGAAGTGCCGCCGCCTAACCTCTCTGCACTACAGGAGCTGAACTGGGACAAGGTTGGCATTATCCGTGATAAAGAAAGCCTTAACGAGACGCTGGATATCCTGGCTGCCTGGCAGGAGTGTCTGCCTGAGCCTACCGACCGACCCTCCTACGAGTTGAATAACCTGGCGTTGGCCGGTCGCCTGGTTGCTGAGGCTGCCCTGCTTAGAGAGGAAAGCCGGGGTGCTCATTTCCGCTCCGATTTCCCCAAGAGCTTGCCCGAATGGCAGCGCCATCTGATACTGGTTAAGTAATAAGGTGTGGTATAATTAAGAGCAGTGGCGATAAAGACGGTAGTTACCAACCGTAAGGCATATCATAATTATGATATCGGGGAGAGTATTGAGGCTGGTATTGTGCTTACCGGTACTGAGATAAAGTCAATCAGGTCTGGTAGAGTAAGCCTTGGTGATGCCTATGTTAAGCCTGATGCAGGGGAGTTGTGGTTGTTAAATGCTCATATCGCCCGCTACGAGGCGGGTAGCTATATGAGCCATGAGCCGACCCGGCCCCGTAAGCTTCTCCTTCACCGTAAGGAGATTGATAGTTTAGCCAGTAAAATACAGGAGAAGGGGCTCACCCTGGTCCCGCTCAAGCTTTACATAAAGGATAGTATTGCCAAGCTTGAGATAGCCCCGGCCAAGGGCAAGAAGCTGTATGATAAGCGGGAAACAATTGCCCGCCGCGAGACGGACAGGGAAATCGGACGGGCTCTCAAGGGGTACCGCTAGGATTAAGGAGGTGTTCAGACTTCCCTAATTAAGTGGGGACGCGCGGATTCGACAGGGGAAGTATGCTGCAGGATTGCAAGCTGAGGTGCCATCAACCTCATAAAACAGGTGGCAAAAATTTAATTGGCGAACCTGAATTCGCACTTGCAGCCTAATTAAATAGGCTACACGTCCAGCTTGACCTCGCCTCAATGGGTTGGGATTGGGCGCCGAAAAGTTGAGGTGCCGCCGCTCCGATGTCGATAAAGGGTGGTGAAAGAGTTATCGGCTGGCCTGGCTAGACTCGGTCAACAGAGGGTAGTCGGGTGAGATTAAAGAGCTGACTAAGCTTGTAGCAAATCCTGGGTAGCTTCTTTTGGACGGGGAGTTCGACTCTCCCCCGTCTCCACCAGAAGACTAACGACGCTAGCGTCTTACCGCTAGCGTTTCTTTATCGAAAACACCTTTCGGACCGGTATAAGGGTGTTTTAGCATACTACACTCCGGCTCTATTAGTAGAAATATAGGACAGGACTCCGGTGTCCATAGCAGTTTTTGCTCGTATTTTACCGGCTGCTTTACCTGAGGCTAATACCTGCTCATATTCTTTTTTTAACATCGCTACTCTAACGATATAAGGAGTATCCACTTCCATAACTTCTTCTTCTTTAGCGATGACATGTTCGCCATCCGGATTGAGTGCTACGATACCGGAGTTAACAATAAGCCGTCTGTTCTGCTCACGGTCATCCTTCTTTTCCCAGCATACGCTTCTACAATTACCGCAAACAGTATTGGTGAACCAGTCAGGACTGAACATGACTTTTCTATAGGCAGTAAAACTGTCTTCCTCGAGAGACATTTGCGGGTCTGCTTTTTGCAGCTGCACGTTGAGAGCATCCAGATCGTTCTTATTAAGGGGTAGCGGATAATCCAGGCGGTAAGGACTCCAATTTGACCATTTCCTATTCGGTGCCAGGCCGTGGTAACCAGTACAGCCTATCCAGCAGCAGGTATTGGGCTCCTTTACGGCGATTTCTTCGGTAATACCGGCAACATTTATCGTCATCGTTTTCTTTTTGCTGATCATTTCTACCGGACATACGGCGGTACACATCTTACAGCGGTCACAAGGGTTATTCTCAAGCAGAGGATCAGGCTCCAGTTTAGCTGATGTTAGCACTGTGCCCAATTCGACCAGTGCACCATAATCTGTGGTAAGCAGATTGCCGCTCCAGCCCAGTCGCCCTATCCCGGCTGCTACAGCGCCGTAGCGATGGGAAAAATCAGGTATGAATTCAGTCATTTCAGTAACATCTTTAGTACCTGTTTCCGGACGATAGCTGTTGTTGATATCTACACCTAACGCTTCAAAGTCTTCGTTTTTAAGAAAATCAACCAGGCGGTCACCAATCTTGTAAAGTGACCTTGCCACTTGCTTCCGTTCTTCGCAGTGAGACAGCCAGTCCTTCTTGCTTATGAAGTCTCGTATGACTTTCTTATCCAATGTTACTGCAAAAGAGATGATAGATTGTGTTGATGGTAATAGATAATCAGGATTGCCAGAAGGTGGGGCATCATAAAGTCTTTGCTTCGAGGCAATACCGACCAACTTTGCTCCGTTTTCCCCGGCTATGCTTTTGATTTGATTTTCCAGTCGGCTCATTTCCTTCCCCCCGCTATATATTACAGGATTCAACGCTACCCGGTTTTTTCCTCGCCCTTGGTGAAGTCTCTGAGCCTCTCGGCCAGGGTGGTCAGGCGCTTCTGTACCCTATCATTGATGGAGTCGGGTTCGAAGCCCCCGCCGGCCAGCCGCCGGCCCGCTTTGCTACCGGTAAGCACTTCAATACCCTCATCGATGGTGCCTACCGCGTAGATGTGGAATTTTCCCGCTTCGATTGCCGCCACTACCTCCTTTTTAAGCATCAGGTTCCTGACATTACTGCTGGGGATAAGCACCCCCTGTTCTCCATTCAGTCCTTTTGCCCGGCATACCTCAAAGAAGCCTTCAACCTTCTCATTAAGCCCCCCGATAGCCTGCACCTCTCCCTTCTGGTTGACCGAGCCGGTAACCGCGACCCCCTGTTTTATCGGCATATCCGCAAGGTGGGACAGGATAGCGTAGAGCTCTGCGCTTGAGGCGCTATCCCCTTCCACCTCCTGATAGCTCTGTTCAAAGACGAGGCGGGCCGAGAGGGACAGTGGGGTATCCCGAACATACTTCTCTGCGATATAGCCGTTTAGTATCATAACCCCCTTGGTGTGGAGGCGGCCTCCCAGCTTGGCTTCTCTCTCGATGTCAATCAGACCCTCCCTACCAACGCCGACGCTGGCGGTGATTCGGGCCGGCTTGCCGAAGGCAAAATCACCGAGGTCTATTACCTCCAGGCCGTTTACCTGCCCTACTTTCTCCCCCTCGGCATCAATAATAATCATGCCGTTAGCTATCATTTCGTTGATGCGCTGCTGGATAAGGTTTGAGCGGTACACCTTCTGCTCGATTGCCTTATCCATATGGCCGGCTAAGATGAGTGTCGCCCTTTCATTATCGGCCCAGAAGCTGGCTTCACGAATAACATCGGCAATATTGGCAAATAGGGTGGACAGCTTTTCCTGGTCATCGGCCAGCCGTGAGCTATACTCAATAACCCTGGCGAGAGCGTCACTGGTCAAGTGTTTCAGGTCTTCTTCCCTACACAGCCGGCAGATGACGGCTGCGTAGTCTTTCAAGTTAGCCTCCGACCAGTCCATCCGGGTATCGAAATCAGCCTTGACCTTAAATAGCTCCTTGAAGTCCGGGTCCCGCTGCAGTAACAGGTGGTAGAACATAGGCTCACCGATAACAACTACCTTAACCTCCAGGGGGATAGCCTCCGGCCTCAGGCTCTTTGTTGCCAGGACGCCAATCCGTTCTCCCAGCTCTTCAATAATAAGCTTCTCGTCACGCAGGGTCCTTTTTAAGCCTTCCCAGGACTGGAAGTTGACCAGTATGTCCTCAATCCTCATCACCAGATAACCGCCGTTAGCCTGGTGCAGGGAACCGCTCCTGATCATGGTGAAATCGGTGTATAGAGCGCCAAACTGGGCTTCCTTCTCAATGCGGCCGAAGAGGTTGTTAAAGGTGGGATTTAGCTCCAGAATCACCGGAGCTCCCCTTAGCCCCGAGTTGTCGATCAGAACGTTGACTTCGTACTTTCGAAGAGCCTGCTGCTTGAATAGCCCCCGCATTGCTGCCATGGAGTCCGGATTTGGGGTCTCTGGTTCCGATTTGAACTGCTCAAAGTTATCGATTGCATCCTGCTCGATTTCACTCAGGTAATCGACTACCTGGGGCAGCTGACTATATTTTTTCTTAAGTTCTTCAAAGATGTGACTGACGGAGTAATTCGCCACCTCTTGGTCGGTTTCTTCCAGCTGTTTCTCAACGGCGCTCTCTTCGGTCTTTAGTCCGGCCCTCTGCTCCTTCAGCGTCTTGGTCAACTCCTCCTTCTTCTGCCTTAATTCCTCTCTGGCTTCGTCACTCAGCCCGTTGTATTCTTCCTCGCCAAGCGGTTCACCCTTGGATTCCGGTACAAAAACCAGCCCTATCTGCGTACTCTGCAGGAGAAAACCATTGTCTTGGGCCGTTTTCTTAAGAGCGGTGAATAGTGCCTCTTTCTTCTTGTCGAAGCTATCGGTTATTTCCGCCCGCCGGTCGATATGCTCCTTGCTGGCAAAGACCTGGACGATGTTTCGACGGGTATTATCTACGGCGTGTTTGATGTCCCTTTGTAGACTCTGGCCCATACCTGCTGGCAATTTCAGGGCTTTGGGGCAGTATGGGTCACGGAAGTTGTACCGGTAACACCAGTCTGACGGCGTTTCCTTCCTGGTGGCGAGTGTCTCCAAAAAGTACTTGATGGCTGTGGTCCTGCCTGTCCCTGCCGGCCCGGAGGCAAAAATGTGAAAGCCCGGTTTCGGGATATTAAGACCAAATCTAAGAGCACTGAGGGCTCTCTCCTGGCCGATGATACTTCCAATCGGCTCCAGCTCCCCGGTTGAATCGCAACCGAATACCTGGGGGGAACACCTCTTCCTTACCTGCTCCGCAGATAGTTCTCCTGACATTATCTACCTCCTCATTCCGGCTTAAGTGTACGGTCTAAAACACAATGGTTATTATATATCAAAAAAGACCAAACTAGCTCTCACCCTTAGCGTTCGAGTCTATCTACTACCTCTCAGGAGCTTGTGCCAACCGTCTGGAGTGTACGGTTATAGTGGCCCTATTTGTGTCCCA
>CAZYRA010000034.1:0-10509 GCA_964649385.1 uncultured Dehalococcoidales bacterium
TTGGCTTCAGTATTCGTGATGCCCTATGGGTTAGCAGGCTTTCCCACCTATACGAGGATTTAAAAGAACCTGAAGCTAAAGCGGACGCTATTTTGGGAGCTGCGGTTTGGTATTCAGTTCGAGAGCGTGCATATGAAGCAATAGGGAAACCGATTGATACGACTGATCTTGATACAGAACTACTCAAAAACTTCAAGCCAACGCCAACGGAAAGTAAGCGGAAAAGGAAAGGAGGCAAACCATGAGAGGACACATACGCAGCAAAGGAAACCATAGCTGGCAGCTCCAAATCTACACCGGCTCGGGACCGGACGGGAAACCGCGACGCCACTTCGAGACAGTAAGAGGTCGTAAGGGTGACGCCCAAAGGCGCTTAACTGAGCTATTGACCAGTCTTGATAAAGGGGTATATACCCCTCCAGGACGGCTCACGGTGGCACAGCATCTTGGCCAGTGGCTAGATGGCTATGTCAGGACTAATTGCTCGCAGCGCACCTATGACGGCTATCAAAGCATTATAGAGCGCCACTTAATACCCGCCCTCGGTCATGTTCAGCTTAAGCAGCTTCACCCCCAGGCAATACAGAGCTACTACGGCAAGGCTTGTGAAAAGCTATCGGCCAGGACAGTTCATCATCAGCACCGGGTATTGTCTCAGTCCTTAAAGTATGCTGTGAGACAAGGCTATCTAGGACGCAATCCCGCAGAGCTTGTTGACTCGCCATCACCACATAAAAGGGCTATGCGCACCCTGACCCCTAGTGAGGTTGAAGTCCTACTCGATATGGCAAAGGATAACCGCTATTATCCGGTAATCTATACTGCCGTGAGCACGGGACTTCGCCAGGCTGAGTTATTAGGTTTACGCTGGAGAGACATTGACCTTGATATGCTCTCGATATCGGTCAGCCAAGTCCTATATAAGCGTAAAGGTGTTTACCAATTCAAAGAGCCTAAGACAAGCCATAGTCGGCGCCGAGTCGCCATGACCCCCAAGCTGGCATTATTTCTCAGGAAATACCGGGCAGAGCGGGAAAACCTTTACTTGGAGCTGGGGCAAATACTTTCTCTTGATAGCCTGGTATTCGGAACTCCTGAAGGGAAGCCATTTAATCCCTCAGTATTAAGTCACGACTTCGGGAGGATGGTAAAACGGATAGGCTTAGGGGGTGTGCGCTTTCACGACCTGAGACATACCTTTGCCAGCCTGATGCTACTACGTGGGGCTAAGCCAAAGGTTATCAGTGAAGCTCTAGGCCATGCCTCAGTAGCCTTTACAATGGATACCTACAGCCATATAATCGAGGGGATGCAAGAGGATGCCATGGCGCTATTAGACGAAGTGCTGCCGGCAGGGGTAAATGGGTGTCTCAAAAATTCTAACGCCAAATTAACGCCAATTTTGCGAGTTATGTCTAGTAGGTCATAAAATTTAGCTTCAGGAGGGGTGTCCGAGTGGTCTATGGTGACGGTCTTGAAAACCGTTGTCGCGCAAGCGACCGTGGGTTCGAATCCCACCCCCTCCGCCACCCTTTATTTACGGGTAACCCTGTCTCCTACATCCCCTTCCCCTTGGGAAGAAGAATTAGTGAGGCTCAACGGAGACGTTGTTTAGTGTGGGCAGGCCAATCGGGTTGAGCTCATATCCCTCGACATAGGGCTTGACCAGGACATAGTTTTGTCCGAACCACAGGGGCAGACAGGCGGCGTCGCTGACCAGTTCCTGCTCTGCCTGCTGGTACAAGGCCAGGCTTAGCTCGCTGTCCAGCTCCACGTTCGCCATATCGAGCAGGGCATCTACTTCAGGGTTACTGTACCCGCCGTTATTATTCTCAGCACCGGTATGGAACAGGATATCGAGAAAGTCCTGCGGGTGAGGATAGTCGGCGACCCACCCAAAGAAGAACATCTCATCCGCCTCTTCGTTGATATGATAGAGAAAACGCTCCGGTTCCAGCTGTCTTACCGCTACCTCAACTCCCAGGTTCTGCCGCCACTGATAGATAATTGCTTCCAGGTCACCGGATATCGCTCCCCCCCGCCCGGAAGTGGTAATGGTAATCGGCGGCAGACTGGCAACATCACCGTATTCAGAGTCAGCAATCAGTTTTCGGGCAAGCTCGACATCATAACCCAGCCCGACTAAGTCATCGTTATAGCCGGGCATACCCGGAGGCAGGATACCGCTAGCCGGCTCTACCATATCACAGAAGACCAGAGAGGCCAGCTTTTCCTTATCAACGGCGTGTGTGAAAGCGCGCCGGATAAGAACATCGTCAAACGGGGGCTTATTGGTGTTAAGGCCGATATAGAAAAAGCTCAACTCAGGGGAAACCACCAGGTCCTGATAGAAGGGTCCTCGTTCATCAGTGACCTTATCGATATAGTACATGGAGACGCCGGCGACATCAATTTCACCCTTTTCGTACATATTCATCGGCACTCCACTATAAAGCTGGAAGACAATGAGGCTGACCTCAGCCGGCTTGCCGTAGTAGAGTTCATTCCTGCCCAGGATAATCAGGGTGTTCTTTTCCCACTGCTTGAGCTTAAAGGGGCCGGTACCATTAGGGCGGCGCCACCACTCGCCGCCTGAGGACACGTTATTCCGGTCAACCACGAAAGAGGTGGAATAGGTCAGCTTGGCTAGGAAGTAAGACTTGGGCGCATCGATGGTTACCTCCAGGGTATAATCGTCAATGACCTTAACGCCGCTAATCTCTTCCGCTTCACCGGCCAGTACCTCGCTTACCCCGATGATATCGCCCAGGTAGGTGGCTGCTGTCAGGGAGCCGGTAGCGGGACGGCAGGCCCTCTCCCAGGAGTACTTAACATCCTCAGCCTTGACCTCTCTGCCATCGTGAAACTTGACATCATCCCGGAGAGAGAAGGTATAGGTTGTTCCGTCTTCACTGACTTGCCATTCCCGCGCAATATCCGGTGCCGGCTCCAGGTCATCACCGAGCCGGAGCAGACCGCTATATATCTGCGTAATATATTCGTGGGAGGTCATATCACCGGAGACTGCCGGGTCAAGGGTCAGTGGGTCAACACCGTACAGGTTAAGAACCCCCCCTTCGATGACAGGGGTAACCGGGGTTGACGGCGCTGCCGGCGCCGGCCAGCAGCCGGTAATGAGCAGGCTTCCTAGCAGTAACACGGAAAAGGCGATGGCAGCGGTTCTTTTTATCATCGGTATAACCTCAAAGTATTCCCTCTTTTCTCAATACCTGTTTGTTGACTCTTTCTTTAGGTTCTTCTCTATGGAACTATTTCTAATTAGCAGGATTTGGATTCGAACCGACCAACAATTGACTATTTCCCCATCCGTTTTTCACTTCAAGCATAAGCTCAATATTGATTTCAGAAATACCTCTTTCCCTTGCTTCGTCTTCAATAGTACGTTTTGCCATTGGGCGGACAAAGAAAGGAAGTTTACCGAGTTGCTCCTTTGCTTCAGGAGTCCAGATTAGTTGTTCACCTGTCTTTGAGATACCGGTCTCCTTTTCGGATACCCGTATTCCCTTTAAGCCAATCATATTTTTCAAAATGGGTAGTGCTGGCGAGGTGTACATGTTGACCAGCCGTTTTGCAACACTCCTAGCCATATCAATCGCCCAGTCAGCTTCCTCAAGCTTCTTCCCTATTCCCGACTTTTGAAGAACCGGGTTGAACTGATACTCCAATAGGGAAACACCAACACAAGCAACTTGTATCGCTTTGGTATGAAGGAAGGCTGGGAAAAACGTATTTAGTGCCGGCTCCATCCCAAAACCACCAGCAACAACTATTGAGCCAATGAGTTTTCCCGTGAAGATTGTCGATTCCCCAAACAATTCCTCTCCTGCTGCCACCTTATCTTCAGAGAGAAATGCTTTTCCACGGCCGCCAATGAAATTGCACAATATACCCGGCGGATGGAGACCATATACCGGATAAGCAAAGATAATTGCATCTGGCCATCTTATTTCCTCAACGACCTTTAGCGTTTCATCCCCACGTTTTTTTAACTGTGGACAGGTCTCACCAGTCATGCATGTGTTACATCCCAGACAAGGTAATATGTTATAGTCCACGAAATTAATGGCCTTAGTTTCAGCACCAAGTTCCCTGGCACACTCGAGTGCTTTCTCGAGTAAAAACCAACTAGCACTCTGCTTCTTATTCTTCTTGTGTGTTCCGCAAATGCCCAAGATTTTCATTTTGTTATCCGGACTATTCATGCGCCTTCCCCCCTACCTTTAGCAACAGCAGCTCTGCTCTTGGTAATAACCTCTTAGTTCCAGTAGGTTTCGATGTTTTTTACATTCCCACCAGTTTGATAGAAAGCGGAACCCAGGTCTTCTGCCAGGGCCTCAATATTATCCAGCCACGTCGTCAGCTGGGCATATGACCATTTCTTGCTGCCGCTATTGTATTTCTCCACAGCCTTGTTGTAGTCCTCTATACTATCCCCATAGAATTTAACCCGTCTCTGGTAGTCAGGGTAATAGCTGTAATGGAAGGGGTTGGAATGGATCATATAGTCTAGTGGTCCCCAGAATTCAGCAGGGTCTCCGCTGCAGGCAATACACTCAGACTTCACCCCATCGAGACTGACCACCCCATACGGCTCATTTAGTTTGACATAGGCTATCTGGTCAGCCTCGGTACTATCAACATATACCAAGCCCATATCCGTCGTTTCAAAGGCGTCCAGGGCATGCCCACCCTCTATGAAGAATTCGATCTCGACGTAAGCACACCTGATGCCACACCTGGCGGCGCTGTCGCGCAGGGTGATGGCAAACCCACTGCAATCAAAGCTGCCCTCAACATAGGTCAACCTGTCCGTATCATCCTGCTCAAGAAATTCCTTTAGCTCCGGCCAGGAAATGTCCACCAGTGCCGACTGCTCCAGACGTTCAAGCAAATTTCGGTAGCCGTCCTGTGAGCTCTGGCAGTCGCCCTGTAGGTTTACATAATCATCCTGTAATCCCTGGTAGTCCGCCTCAAGCTGCGCCAGGTTCCCCTCCATTTCACTGATTTCGTGCTGCGCCCCGTCCAGCTCGACCTGCAGCGTACTGCATTCATCCGGCGACATGCCAGGAGCACAGGATGATAAGAAAAACAATAGGCTGACTAATATCAAGATAACCGAAAACATTCTTCTCACCGGTCTCGCCCCCGTCCTCACTTTCAATGAACGATGCTTTCCAGCTCCAGGTGTAGCCCCTCCTCGACAGCTGGCTGCCCTGACTGAGTAACCCAGTCCTGCCACAGGTCATCCAGACCATCCATATCAAAGCCGTATACCTTCTCCAGTGCCCCGTCATAGGTGCTGCCTTCCTTAAAGGCATTTAACATCTCAAACATCTTACCCTGGCCATAGCTATCGATAAGAAACTCAACCAGGCTGTAACTCTGGGCATAGGAAAGGGAAGCCTCATCAGCATAAGCAGAAAACGGCGACGACAGGCTCTGTACCGAAATAAGACTGCCATCCGCTATCGCCCTATTCAGATAGAGGCTAAACGATGCTGACAGCGGCCCCTCGCTGCGCATCGCCAGACCTTCGTCAAGCCAGGTGGGTATCCCATTATAGGGGTTAAGGGTTACCTGATGGATGACCAGGTGGGTCAACTCATGGGCGATTGCCCTCTTGCCCCAGTCAAGCTTCTCAGGAGCAATACCGATAGCCATAATCCCATAGCGGGTGAAGGCGACTCCCCCCGTCCACTCTTGGGGATAAATCATCGACCCCTGTAGGTCTTGGGCATCGGCGTAGACATAGAGCTTCACCGGCCGCTCAAGCTCGGCAGCGGTATACTCGTTAAGACGCTCAAGCGCCTGCTGGGCTGCCGACATCAACTCCCCGGCGAAGGAGTTGTCTCCCTGATACCAGTACAGGGTCACCTTGCCCTCGGTCAGACTCTGCCAGGAATAGCGGTTATCATCAAACACTATCCTGGCCGGTGGAGTGGTTGCCCTATCGCCATCAACGTCTTCCACTGTCCACCAGTATTCCAGACTGGATCCGGGAGGGAGACCCCCTATTTTCATCATTTCCAGAGCCCAATCAGTAGAGACGCTGGTAGACGGCACAAAATCAATATAGGCCTCACTGCTTACGCGGGCAAAGTTTATCCGGTCAACCTGGTAGCAGAGACGGATATCGGTAATATTGACATCACTCTCCGCCGATAGACTGAAGCTAAGCCGGTAGGGAAACTCCGCCTGAGCAGAACTATCCAGTACCCTCAATCCGTCCCCGGCCCTGACCAAACCGGGGCTAAACAGAGACAGTAACAGGAAAACAGCCAGTACCATTAGGCCCGTCTTTTTAATCATTATCTTCCCCACCAATATTAGCCCTGAGATAGGCGGTTATCAGGCCGTCCAGTCCCCCATCCAGGACATCGTCAGTGTTGCCGGTCTGATAGTTAGTCCTGTGGTCCTTTACCATCCGATAGGGGTGCAGGACGTAACTCCGAATCTGGTTACCCCAGCCCGCCGATATGTGTTTCCCCTTCAGCCTCGCCCTTTCCTCAGCCCTCTTCTTAAGCTCAAGCTCCAGCAGTCGGGACTGAAGTAGCTTCATGGCAATATCCTTGTTCTGGAATTGAGAGCGCTCACTTTGTGAAATCGCTACTAACCCCGTCGGCAGGTGGGTCATCCTTACAGCACTGCTTGTCTTTTGCATATGCTGCCCCCCCGGCCCGCTGGAGCGGAAGACATCAACCCTGAGGTCTTCGGGCTCTATCCTGACGTCAACATCGGCCTCAGCCTCAGGCATAACCTCAACCATAGCGAATGAGGTATGACGGGCGCGGTCAGCATCATAAGGGGAGATGCGAACCAGACGATGAACGCCGTGCTCCGATTTCAGGTAACCGCAGACATAGCTGCCGGTAATTTCAATAACCACGCTTTTTACTCCCGCCTCTTCCCCCGGAGAAATATCCAGTATCTCTGTCCGATGACCATGCCGCTCAGCCCAGCGCAGGTACATCCTCATTAGTATCTCCGTCCAGTCCTGGGACTCGGTACCGCCGGCCCCAGCATGAATAGACAGGATAGCGTTTCTCGCATCATACTCATCGCTAAGGGCCAGATCGAGCTCCAGTTCATCCAGATTGGCAACCATCTCTTCTACTTCGGACTGTATTTCCGCCTCGAGGTGGCCGTCCTCTTCCTCCGCAACCAGCGAGAGCAACTCTCTAGTATCAGCTACCCTTTTCTCCACTCCGCGCCACTGCTCAACCAGCTTCCTGTTATCCGCCAACCGGCGCATAACACCCTGCGCCTTAGCCTGGTCCAACCAGAAGGAAGGCTCGGCAGTCTCTTTCTCTAATCGAGCAATCTCCTTCTCCTTGGCCGCGATGTCAAAGATGCACCAAGGCCATAGATACTCTAGTCTGTAAATCTTCCAGTTTGTTCCTTAGCTCCTGCATTCTGTCTCACCGTAATCCTTTTCCAGTTTCAGGTTCCCGCCAGCGGCCATATGGGCCAGGCGGGTAGGCTCGGGTAATCGGTAGCCCTGGCAACACTTCAGCACCCAGTAGATAGCCATCTCAAGGCTAATCAGATGCCCTGTAGAAACATAAATGGGCTTCACCCCAGCCCTGGTGCGCAGCACCACCCCGATAGTCTCACCCCTATCCACTATTTCGCTGTAGTCCCCCGGCTCCTCACCGGGCGCTGCGCATTTACCGCAAAGCAGTGACTTGGCACAGCCAACGGTCGGTATCTTCAGGAAAATGCCCAAGTGGGAGGCAAGCCCCACCCGCCTCGGATGAGCGACCCCATGCCCGTCAACCAGGATAAGGTCAGGAGTAAGATTGACCATCCTGCAGGCAGCCAGAATCAGGGGCGACTCCCGAAACGACAGCAGCCCCGGAATATAGGGGAGAGTAAGCTTGCCGCTGGCTTTCTTTACCTCTACTGCTATAAGCTCAGGGTATTTTAAGACAACGACCGCTGCCGTAGCTGTTCCCAACGCCCTGCTTACCGATATGTCCACACCGGCGACAAAGCGAAGAATACCAGGCTCACCTTCACGAGAAATCCTTGCCGCCAAGCCTCGCTGTATATCAGTAGCCTGGCCGGTACTGACCTGCCAACTATGCAGCCTCGCTACCTTCACCCTTTGATTATAGCTACTATAATGGCTTCCTGACAACTATAAACTCAGGGAAATCATAACCATAGCTATTGACAGCCAAATGGTTGATGGCGCATAATAGGGATAATATTAATGAGGAAGGTTTTTGATCAATTGGTAAAAATCAGGTTACGGCGGACGGGAGCGAAAAAGAAGCCAAGCTACAGGGTGGTGATTGCCGATGCCCGGGCACCCCGCGATGGGGCATTTATTGAGGTTATCGGACACTATAATCCCCTGACCGAGCCGGAGACAGTAGTTATTGATGAAGAGAGGGCATTACACTGGCTGGGACATGGGGCACAACCGACAGGTACCACTAACAGGCTACTATCCAAAACGGGAATTATAGAAAAGTTCAAGAACGTCAAGGAGAAGCCATGAAAGAACTAATAGAATACATCGCCAAATCAATTGTTAACGCACCTGATGACGTAGTCGTCACCGAAGAAATTGACGAGGAAGAAGGCGCCAAGTTTACCCTGCAGGTCGCCGATGATGATAAAGGGAGAGTTATTGGTAAACAGGGTCGAATTGCTGCCGCAATTCGCACCTTGATAAGGGTAAAAGCAGCTAAGGCAGGTACCAGAGCATCACTCGAGATTCTCTGAAAATAACAGCCTATTTAATTTAGCAGTAGTCTGAAGAGGACAGGAAACAGTCTCTCCAAGGAAGAGTGTCCCCTCTCGGTGTGCTCAACATTTTGAGCCGAGGGCCGAGGGGGGATGTGTTATTTATAGCCAATACGATAATTAACACTATGACCAGTTATAGAAATAAAGGATGGGCACAATCGAACCGGAATATATCACAATAGGACAGGTTCTGGCTCCCTGGGGTAACAAGGGCAAGGTAAAGGTTAAGGTGACCACCGATTTTCCCCAGCGTTTTGCACCATCGTCCCAAGTCTATATTAACCGGCAACCGGTGATCATTGACAGTGCCGAGTGGCATAACGGCAGGGTAATCGTTAAGATTAGTACTGTGGACAGTATAGAGGAAACACAGAAACTGCGCGGACAGATTATAGAGGTGCACAGAAGCCAGCTTAAGCCCCTACCGGAAGGGCAATACTATCTTTTTCAGATTATCGGTCTAATGGTGAGCACTACTCAAGGAGAATCGCTGGGCAGAATCACTGAAGTCCTTACCACAGAGGGTAACGACACCTATGTCGTTAATGGAGACAGAGGAGAGATTCTTATTCCTGCTATTGAAGATGATGTAAAATCTATTGACCTTGAGCAGGGGCGAATGATTATCGACCCTATCGAAGGGCTGCTTAACCTGAATCAGAAAACAGCCGATTAATAAAAACGCGAAAAAGACGCTTCTACATGAAGAAGTCCAGCCTCAGGACTTACGCTTATCGAAATCATCCAGGTCAAGGGTGTTAATAAATTCCTGGAAAGCCGACATCTTCCTCATTTCCTCCTCAGTAATTGCCTTCTTCTCGCCCTCGGCGCCATCTATACTGCCTTCTCCAAAGGTAGGTTTACCAGTCTCCTTATCCAGAAAGATACCGGCTTTATCCAGAACCGAATCTTCAGTATAGATAGATACCTCCGCCCGCACTGCCAGAGCCAGGGCATCACTGGGGCGGGAGTCCACTTCTATCAATGCACCGTCCACGTTAAGCAAAATCCGGGCATAGAATGTGTCGTTCTTCAGATCGCTAATTATAATCGAATTGATGCTGGCTCCTAGCGCTTCGATTACCGATTGTAACAGGTCATGAGTCAAAGGCCGTGGAACATTAACACTCTGTAGCTTGACCGCTATAGCATCAGCTTCGGCAGCACCAATCCAGATAGGTAGGTAACGCTCTGCATCCTTCTCTTTCAAAATTACCACCCGCTGATAGTTCATCAGGCTAACCCGGATGCTATCAATGGTCATTTCTATCATCGCCATGCCCCCCCATTTCAGCTAGTTTAATTCTACCTTTCAGCACAACTACTGTCAACCAAAAACATATGATATAATAAAGCACTAAACTAAAAACTGAAGCAGCGTATCTCAACCAGCAAGGGGGTTTTTGATTATGCACAACAGCGAGAAGGCCATTCTCTGGTTCACTGAGATCACAAAGAATGACATACCCGTTGTCGGCGGCAAGGGGGCGAATCTGGGCGAAATGACCAATGCCGGTATTCCTGTACCCACGGGCTTCGTGGTAACTGCTGCTGCCTATTTTGACTTTCTCAATCAGACAGGAATCACCGATAACATCCGTAGGCTCCTTGAGCCACTGGACGTTAATGACAGCAGACAACTTCAGAAAACAGCAGAAAAGGTGCAGGAGGTAATCCTTAAGGCTGCTATGCCGCCGGAGCTGGCCACCGAGATTAAAAAGTCCTATGTCA
>CAZYRA010000035.1:0-3094 GCA_964649385.1 uncultured Dehalococcoidales bacterium
GGGGAAAGAAAGCGCCACCGCTTAATGCTCCCTGAGGAAAGAATTCATGGTTGACAGAAGAGATACCGCTGGGATGCCCTGGACTATGCTGGGCATTGCCACTCTGATGGGCTTTGCCATGTGGGCCCCAATGTTCGCCATTCCCCCTATGGAGCACATACTTACGGAGGAGCTGGGGCTTACCCATGCCCAGATAGGCCTTCTATACGTTATTCCTCTCCTCATGACGATAGCGGTGTCCATCCCCGCCGGCATCCTCGCTGATAAAATAGGGCTGAGGAAGACCGCCGGCATAGGGGCCATTATGATAGCGGCGGGTACAGCGCTAAGGGGACTAGCCATCGATGCCCCCAGCCTGCTTGGCTTTACCTTTCTCTATGGGCTGGGGTATGCCTGGGTATTCCCCAGCCTGCCCAAGCTGGTCAGCGCCTGGGTACCTAGGGAGAAGGCCAATATCGGAACGGGGATATTCTCCGCGGGATTCGCCTCCGGTGTCGGCGCAGGGCTGGCTATCACCATGCCCCTTATATATCCCATAACCAATACCTATCAGGGTACCCTTCTTATCTGGAGTATCCCCTCCATTGCCGCCGCCATTCTATGGTGGAAGATAGTTAAGGACTCGCCATCGGACAGCCCCCGGACTGAGCAGACAGTCGAAACCAGCAAAGTGCCCTTTTCCGTTATCATCCGCAACAGGAATCTATGGCTGATAGCGACGCTATTACTCCTCACCGAATTCTTCTTTTTCACCTGGGCAGGGTGGGCTCCCACCTTGTTGATAGCGAAGGGGGCGTCACCAGATGATGCCGGGCTCATCACCTCAATAAGCATGTGGGCTGGTATCCCCACCTGCTTCCTCATACCACGCCTGTCTCACAGGTTGGGTCTGAGGCGACCGTTTATCTGGGGGGCCGCTGCCATACTGTTGGCCGTCGCCTGGTGGGTGCTCCATGTCCCACTATACCTCGCTTGGCTACCCATGGTTATGCTGGGTATCGCCGACCTTACCAGATATGTGAACATACTGACCCTCCCTGTGGAAATGATGCCTCACCAGCAGATAGGAAGAGCCAGCGGGCTGGTGCTGTCCATAGGTGCTGTCGGTGGCTTTATCGGGCCCATCATCGGGGGGCGTATCCTGGACCTCACCGGAAGCCTGAACCAGGCATTTATCGTCCTCGCTGGGGTAGCAGCAGCAACCATAGTGGTTACCTTTCTGCTTCCGGAAATCGGCCCGATGGCAAAGAGGCAGAAGCATCCCAGGCATGAGGTAGTCTGAAGTAAAGAGGGCTAAGCTAAGTATACTTGAGGTGTAATAGCGGATTCCATATGTAAAGGGGGGGGAGCGATATGCAAGACCTCATCAAAGAATTTATGGCTCAAAAGAAGTTTGCCGTAGTTGGAACCACCGATAACACAAATAAATATGGCTATAAGATATTCAAGGACTTGATAAGCCGCGGATATGAGGTCTATCCGGTAAACCCCAGGCTCAGGGTAATAGAAGGGATTAAATGCTATCCCGGCCTCGGTGATATTCCAATTAAAGTGGATGTGGTCGACTTCGTAGTTCCTCCATCCGTAACTGAGGTGATTCTTCAGGACTGTAAAAGACTTGGACTTAACCGCATATGGCTGCAGCCAGGGTCAGAGAGTGAAGCTGCCATTGCCTTCTGCGATGAGAACAACCTGAAGGTGGTGCATAACGTTTGCGTAATGACAGATAGTAAATGAGCTTCAACATTTTCACCGCGTTTCGATTGATTAGATATGGGGAAAATGACCTGATTCGGTCCAGTTTAACGGGGTTCACATCATTTCCACCACATTCGGGACACCGCCCATTGCCCAAATGGACTTACTGCTCTATAACTGTGTTGACAGAAATCCTCTCTTTGTGCTAATCTCCCAAGTATAATTTAGTCTCCGAGCTGCTTTGCCTAAAGGAAATCCTAAGGTGAGTAGCCGAGAGGGTATCACGGGAAACGGTGATGCCTCCCATGTTTGGAAAGGAGAGTAGCTTGCTAAGATATTGGTTGCTAAGGGAAGGCGTTCTTAATTAGGATGCCTTCCCTTTTTGTGTCGCTATAATCACACCAGGCTATATAATCTAAACTCTCCGAGCTGCTTTGCCTAAAGGAAATCCCAGGGTAAGTAGCCGAGAGGGTGTCACGGGAAACGGTGACGCCTCCCTTATTTGGAAAGGAGGGAATAATGGGTAACGGTTACACCTGAAGCGTTCCCTTGTTAACATGGTAGCTCGCTCCTACAATCTTTTAATCTAACCGGCACATTAGATATTTTTCACAAGGAGGGAATCAATGAGGAAATGCATGCCTATAATCGCAGCATTTATAATCACTCTGCTACTCACCGGAATCGGGGTGGTTGGTTGTACTCAGGAGTCTCAAGAAACTGAATCTATTATGGTCTACTGTGGCGCCGGAATGCGTAAGCCTATGGATGAAATCGGAGAGGTTTTTCAACAGAAATACGTTACCGAGGTTGAATACAACTACGCAGGCTCCAATGCCTTGCTAAGCCAGATGGAGATAACTCAGAGAGGCGATGCTTACATGCCAGGAGCTACCCTATATATCGAGAAGGCTGACGAAAAGGGATTTATCGACTATCAGCAGTTAATTGCTTACCACATGCCGGTAATAACAGTTCCAAAGGGTAACCCGGCAAACATTACCTGTTTGGAAGATTTGGCCAGGCCGGATGTGAAACTTGTTTGGGGGGATCCTGATGTAGCCGCGATAGGTAAAACCGGGGTTAAGATACTGGAGAAAAATGAAATTTACGATGAAGTTTGGGCCAACGTTGTAGCGACATTGCCAACCATGAATGAGGTGATGCTGCAGATTGCCATGGGACAGGCTGACGCATCAATAAACTGGTGGGATACAGTCAAGTCGGTTCCTGAGATAGAATGTATACAGATACCTAAAGAGCAGAATTCAATAAAGATCATACCGATTGGTGTCACGACATTCTCCAAGCATCAAGAAACAGCTAAGACGTTCGTTGATTTTTGTGCCTCTAGCGAGGGGAAAGCAATCTTCGAAAAACATGGCTTCATCACCTA
>CAZYRA010000035.1:3194-10451 GCA_964649385.1 uncultured Dehalococcoidales bacterium
TCATTCTTATCTACCATTGCCATCTAGCTAAGGGCTATTCTTTGATTTCCCGTCCCTTTTTAGACGATAAAGATAGAGGTATTTTCTCGATCAGGCACTTCAAGCGACCTAATCCGATCGGCTTATCTATAGTCAAACTGGAACGAGTTGTTGGGAACATTCTAGAGATTAGTGAAGTTGACATAATAAACGGAACGCCGCTTTTGGATATTAAGCCCTTTATACCTTTGTTCGACAATCGAATTAAGGCTAATAACGGATGGGTTGGTAGTCCTGGGATAGATATGGAACGGGGGGAAGCTGGAAAGCATAGAGATGAATAGAGTTATCCCCCCAACGACAAAGCGTCAAAAAACGTCAAAGTTTAAGGCTACTACACTCTGCTTCGGTATAGTATTAACCGTATTCATAGTCTCACTTCTTATCTGTGTTGTTGCTCATACCACACCCCAGGCACTACTGGCTAGCGTTCTCTCCAGTGAAATCCAATTTGCCATAAGGCTTAGTTTAGCTACCTCGATTGCATCGACTGCTCTGTGCATTGTTCTTGCCGTACCGGCTGCTTATGCACTGGCGCGCTATAATTTCCGCGGTAAAAATCTTCTTAATACTATACTAGATGTGCCGCTGGCTTTACCGCCGTTGGTTGCGGGCGTGGGTTTACTCATACTATTTGGAACCACGCCATTCGGCAATGCATTATCCGAAGCCGGGATAGACTTTGTTTTCACTCCGCAAGGTATTATCGTTGCCCAGTTCTTCGTAAATTTGCCTTTTATGTTCCGAATAATGAGATCGACATTTCAAGGCATAAACCCAAGATACGAATATGTAGCCCAGACTCTGGGTAATACTGAGGCGCAGGCTTTTTGGCGGGTTACGCTTCCTATGGCAAGAAATGGCTTGGTAGCCGGTTCGGTAATAACCTGGGCCAGAGGTATAGGTGAGTTTGGAGCGGCACTGATGCTCGCCGGGGCAACGAGGCTGAAAACGGAAACATTACCTATCTCACTGTATCTTAATATGTCGATAGGGGAACTTAACCTGGCTATTGCCACTGCTACTATACTAATCGCGATATCGCTGGTTTCGCTATTCTTCTTTGAGAGATATAGCGGATCCTCTCACGTTTTCTAACGAGGTTATTGAGATGATAAAAATAGAAAACCTTTCGAAGGACCTGGGGGAATTCTTTTTAAAGGATGTCTCTATTGAGATCAATGAAAGTGAATATTTCATGCTTTTGGGACCTACTGGTGCAGGTAAGACGATACTGTTAGAGATCATAGCCGGTGTTTACCGACCTGATAAAGGTAGAGTTTTCATCAATGGGCGCGATATCACCTTTTTGCCGCTAAGGGAACGCAATGTTGGTATGGTTTATCAAGATTACATGTTGTTTCCTCATCTAACAGTAGAAGGTAATATCAGATTTGGGCTGAGGTCGACAAAGGCTTCTGAAAAAGACATAAAGACCAAAGTAAATGAGTTAGCCAATATGTTGGGCATTTCACATTTGCAGCATCGTTATCCGGGAACGTTGAGTGGTGGTGAACAACAGAGGGTGGCTATTGCTCGGGCATTGATTATGGAGCCGGAGGTATTACTACTAGATGAACCATTAAGTGCGCTGGATTCCGAAACAAAAAGCAGGCTTCGAGAAGAAATGAGGAGAATACACTCTATCACCCGAACCACAGTAGTACATGTGACTCATAGCTTTGACGAAGCCTTTCTATTGGGTAGCCAGATGGCAGTAATGAACCAGGGTGAGATTATCCAGGTAGGTGAACCCAGTGAGGTGTTCAGAAAACCGAATTCCAAATTTGTCGCTAACTTTCTTGGAGTTGGTAATCTATTCCGGGGGAGAGCTGTATCTGAAAACGGGATTACCTATGTAGATGTCGATGGTATAAGCATTATTTCTTCAACCCCGAAACATGGTCAGGTATACGTATCTATTAGACCCGAAGATATCCTGGTTTCCCTTAAACCGATAGAATCTAGTGCCAGAAATGTATTTCAAGGAAAAATACAAGATATAGTAGACACCGGGAGCGTATTAAGAATTAAGGTGGATGTTGGAGTTCCCTTCATTGTAGCCATAACAAAACGTTCGCTTGATGACCTGTACTTGAAAGAAGGGGTGTCTATAAACCTGACATTTAAAGCAACAGCAGTCCATCTCTTTTAGCTCAGGCATTGTGGGTTTTCATAACGGGTTTAGTTTACAGGGAGGGATTGGTCGGATAATGGTACACACTAAAATGATGGCATAAACAGGTTCACAAAATCAGGCTAAGGATTTTTACCTTTTGTGCTTAGCGGTTGAGCATACGGTTTATCGATCAGATACAATTGGCATTGTTCCTCACTGTCTTTCAGCTATCAAGAAAGGGTTATTATCCTGGAGATGAGGGTTACTTGGTGGGATGTACCCATTAGAACTGGGCTAGGGAACAATTAACAATAAAGATAGTGATAGGGCTTACTGTTGGTAGGAGCTAACATATCGGGCTCATAACCCGAAGGTCGTTGGTTCGAATCCAACCCCCGCTACCAAAGAAATAAAGGGCACAGCCTTTAAGGCTGTGCCTATTTTGTTTATCCACTTTAATATTCTAAAATTGGAGCCTATGGCTCATTTGACATTGTTATGTACCCATAAAAAAAAGTTGCTGTAGTCGTTCTTTTAGATCACCCTTTGAAGTGACATTTGGTATGAAGAACTCATATTTAGCCTTCGCATCTGACTCTCGTACTAATCCACTGTTCTCCCATTTCATGACTTTCCCCCAGCCCTCAATCCACTGATTAGAAAAGTGCATTAATCGTGAATACGGCCATCTTTCAAGAGCTGTCGTGTAGATTCTCCTGTATGACACGTGTATTAAGCTACTCTGCCCAAGGCGTGTCTTTATTTCAATAGAGGGTTTCGTCAATATTGAGCGTACTAAGAAATCCCATATTTTACCTCTACTCCGGAAGATGTTGTCACTCTTAACGTTCCAGGGATACATGAATACCGTGAAATCATTAATTACATTAGGAAGTGAACTCCTTACGAGAGCACATTGTTGTTCGGATCCATATTTTGATTTAATGGAACGGTATTCTTTTAAGTTTGCTTCTTGAGTTATACACTTTAACATCTCGAACATAGCTGCCTTGCGGGCATCAAAGCTAAGTTCTGCTAGTTCATCTACTATATGACGGGATGCTTGAGTGTTACGCCGCTTTACTTCACTAACTCGAGTTGACGATAAGAACATTTCTCGTATTTCAGTAAATGATGCATCTCTATTGCCCGACGCACGCCTAGTATAAAACACGTGTTTTCTAAGGGAACCAAAGTCTCGTTTTGGCCAATGTGGTCTTGCATTACTATTAGGGATATGAATCAGTGCACACCTTTTACGATCACATGAAATCGGGATGTAATCAAACTGTATTGGCTCTTCTATCACGCCCGCGACTATCTCTTCTAATATTGAACTGTCATAATGGGCATGTATTCCTATTACTTCCCTAGTTTTCTCTCTTATGCCTAAAATTATGTAGCCCTCACCTCCATCTGCATTGGCCATACACAATATATCCTTCACAAATTTTGATTTCAGTTCATCATTATCTAACTTGTACTGTCGTTCCTTGAAATCAACTTTGCGTAATTCTCCCGTATCCAGGATCTCAGTGAACAGCTGTTTATATCTTTGCCTCATTGGCATGTCGGGAAATTCCTCATTGTAAATAAGATATCCGAGGCAATTATATCTTTAATCCCATACATTCACAATCCTGAATACCACGCCAATAGAGCTAGTAATATCCTTTAGACTAATACCTGAGCCCCAGGATAGGATATAGTTTGATATACATGCTTACCTTACTCTAGATTTCCCCCACCGCCCCCCACCTCCCCCAGACGCTCCTGCGCAACGCGTACGAACCCGCAAAACCACGCCATAATGAAGGCATGGAGGTGGGATCATGGAAATGAAGTGTAATACCAGCGACGACATTACAGATGCACTAAACAAGCTCTCGCCCCACAGCCATGAGCTGGTATTCGATAACCAAGAGGACTGTGCAGTTAGACTTATCAAGGGTATGGGGTTACCTTGTTTCTTAGGGACGCACCTGTCCGTTACCGAAGATAATCCACTTATAGGTGGTCAGTTCCTTTAGTCCCAGCGGGCCGCGGGCGTGCATCTTCTGTGTGCTGATGCCGACTTCAGCCCCCAGGCCGAACTGGCTGCCATCGGTGAAGCGGGTGCTGGCGTTGACATAGACGCAGGCGGCATCGACCTCGTTAAGAAAACGCATAGCCGGCTGGTATTCCTCGGTAACGATAGCCTCGGAATGGCCGGAGCCGTAACGCTCGATATGTTCCAGTGCCTCGTCCAGGGAATCTACCACCCTTATTGCGGCTACCAGCGATAGAAACTCCTTCCCCCAGTCCTCGTCGGTAGCCGGTACGAGCTTTAGAGAGGGGTCTGGTTTCAGGATAGCTAGAGCTCGCTCATCACAGTGCATCTCCACTCCGGCCTTTGTCCACTCTGCCGCCACCAGCGGTAGATAGCGTTCGGCTATATCAGCGTGGATGAGCAGTGTGTCCAGAGCATTACAGACAGTGGGGCGCTGTACCTTGGCGTTATAGGCTATCGCTACTGCCTTATCCGGGTCGGCGCTGTGGTCTACGTAGGTGTGGCAGACTCCAATCCCGCCACTGACTACGGGCATAGCGGCGTTTTCGGTGACGAATTTTATCAGCCCGGCACCGCCGCGGGGGATAATGAGGTCGATAATCTCGTTCATTTTGAGCAGGTGACCGACCAGAGTCCGGTCGGTATTCTCGATGAACTGCACGGCACCGTCGGGGATGCCGGCTCTTGTTACCGCCTGCTGGACTACCCTTGCCAGGGTGCTGGAGGAGTGAATTGCCTCCTTGCCTCCCCGCAGAATAATGGCGTTGCCTGATTTCAGGCAGAGGGCGGAGATGTCTATGGTGACGTTGGGACGGCTTTCGTAGATGGCTCCGATTACCCCCAGGGGCACCCGTTTCCTGCCCAGTTGCAGGCCGTTGGGCAGGGTGCGCATATCAAATACATCTCCTACCGGGTCGGGAAGGGCTGCTACCGTCAGGACGTCCTGGGCGATAGCCTCAAGACGCTCGGTGGAGAGCATCAGGCGGTCGAGCATTGCTGTTCCCATCCCTGATGCCTCGCCTGCCTGGTAATCGATGCGGTTGGCTTCCAGTATCTCATCCTTCTTGGCTAGAAGGTCGGCGGCGATGTTACATAAAGCCTTGTTCTTGACCTCGGTGGAGATGTAGGCCATGCGGCGAGAGGCAGCCTTAACCGCCTTGCCCTTTACTTCCAGCTCTGCAAGCGGTGATGTCATAGTTTACCCCCCTTATTGTAACTCTATAGTAACACTTGATTATTGTTACTCAAACTGGCTGTGGCCCCTGAACTGATAGTGGTAGAGTGGGGGTGTCCCGCTCACCGCCCGGTTGACCCGCTTTCTTAAGGAGCACCTGCCCTTGCGCCCGTCCTTTAGTTCAATAATGTAGCCGTCGCCATCGCCAAGGCGCCGGTACTCCTTGGGTACCAACTCTCCCCACCAGCTTACCGGTGATTCATCATGGAACTGGTAGTCCACCTTGACGAGAAACTCGTCGCCTTCTATCCTGTATAGTTTGCCGATGTCCAACGTGAACCTCTCTTTCTAAAGCACTACCAGGTTATTTCGATGGACCACTTCAGAGCCGTAGTCATAGCTAAGGAGAGTGGTAATCTTCCTGGAGTGTGCCCCTTTAATAATACTAATATCATCAGAGCTATAGTTGGTAATACCGCAGCCGAGGTGGGACTCATCGTGGTCATAGATATTGACTATGTCGCCTCGCTCAAACCTGCCTTCGGCTCGCTCAATGCCGGCGGCGAGCAGGCTTCCCCGTTTCTTCAGCGCAGTTGCCGCTCCCTGGTCCACTATCAGTTTACCCCTAGTGGCAAGGCCGCTGAGCATCCAGCGCTGGCGGCTCTCAAGCTTGCTGGTAGTGGGCAGGAAGCGAGTGCCGATTGCTTTACCGTCAGCCAGCTTTAGTATAACATCCGGCTCCATGCCGTCGGCAATAACCAGGGTTACCCCTGAGGTGGTAGCCAGCTTGGCGGCCTCTATCTTGGTGACCATACCGCCGGTAGCCAGGCTGCTCGAGGTGCCGGATGCCAGACGTTCAATCCGGGCATCGATTCTTTCCACCTGCGGAATAAGGCTGGCTTCAGGGTTGCTGTGGGGGTCGGCGGTATATAGCCCGGCAATGTCGGACAGGATTATGAGCAGGTCAGCATCAACCAGGTTGGCCACCATCGCCGACAGGTTATCGTTATCGCCGAATATAGCCTCTTTAATCTCGTCAACCGCTACCACATCATTCTCATTGACAACAGGTAGCACTCGAAGCTCAAGCAGGGCGAGTAGAGTATTACGGGCATTGAGGTAGCCGGCCCGGTCGGAGAGGTCGGCCTTGGCCAGCAGGGCCTGGGCTACGGTGATGTTGTGCTGCTGAAAAAGCCGGTCGTAGACATGCATCAGGTGGCTTTGCCCTACTGAAGCCAGCACCTGGCGGTAGGGGATACCCTTGATTTTCCGGGATAGTCCCAGCTTGTACTTACCCAGGGCGATTGAACCCGAAGAGACAACGATAAGCTCCCGGCCCTGCTTGTGGAGCTGTGCCACCTGGTTGACCAGGCCCGACATTACCTCCTGGTCCAGGTGGTCGCTGCCGCCGGTAAGCAGACCGGTGCCGAGCTTGACCACTATTCGCTTGTAGGCTGCTTCCCTGGCTTTACCCATCTCACCGTCAACTTGATAGAATTTGATTCATTATAGCAAGCTGGAGAGAGGTTGGACAAGAAGAACGGTTCGGGCGGGGAAAGCAATGCTGAATATTCCACGGCGTAAAAAGATTAATTTTCTCATTGCGCTGGGCTATTACGATAATAAGAGGGCATCTTCAGAGCATGACCGGGAGCAGATGGATAAAATCGCTCCCTTTAACTCCTATTGAGACTTTGAGGGGAAAGTAAGGCTTTCCGGCTCAACTTCACCCGGCACCAGCTATTACCCGCTTGACCTCTTCCTTCAGCTTGGCTATATCAAAGGGCTTGTTAACATAGGGAGCCTTCGTCCTCTTAAGGAACTCCCCGGTATCGGCACTAGTCACATCACCGGTGATAAAGATTACCCTCTTTT
>CAZYRA010000036.1:0-9962 GCA_964649385.1 uncultured Dehalococcoidales bacterium
GAGCCAATCCTGGAGCGTCAAATCCATCACCTGATAAACTATGCCCAGGGAACGTGGCACAACGGGCAGCGGGACATTGCCTGGATGCGAATCAGCAACACCTCCAAGGAAAAGGGCTTTAAGCTACACCATATCGGCTCTCTCCTCCACGCCAAGCTGCACCAGGACTTCGGGCGCATATTTGATAAACTACAGGTAAAACTCTACACTGAAGAGGACAAAGTAAAGCAGGTATTGGAGCAGGCAAGGGCAATATATGCCGTTAGGGATGCCCGTATCGAAGGTATGACCGACGAGACCACCGATACCTATTACTCCTGTCTGCTGTGTCAGTCATTTGCCCCTAATCATGTCTGTGTCGTCACCCCGGAGAAAACCGGACTCTGTGGCTCCTATAACTGGATGGACTGTAAAGCCGCCTTTGAGATTAATCCCACCGGACCTAACCAGCCGATAGATAAGGGGGAGACTCTCGACAGCAAGATGGGACTATGGAAAGGGGTTAACGATTTTATCTATAAGGCATCCCGCGGTAGCCTGGACCATTATTGTATGTACAGCATGGTAAATGATCCGTGGACTACTTGCGGGTGCTGTGAGTGTGTTGCCGCTGTCCTACCCCTGTGCAATGGGGTAATGACGGTAAACCGGGAATTTACCGAAATGACGCCCTGTGGGATGAAGTTTACCACCCTGGCCGGGACTATCGGCGGCGGTGTAAGCACCCCTGGGTTCATCGGTCACGGCAAGTATAATATCTGCCAGAGAAAATTCATCAGCGCCGACGGTGGCTTATTAAGGATGGTCTGGATGCCCAAGATGCTAAAGGAAGAGATTGGCAACCGTCTCAAAGCCAGGGCTGAGGAACTTGGTGTTCCTGACTTGGTTAATAAGATAGCCGACGAGACGGTGGGCTGTACGGAAGAAGAGATTCTTCCCTTTCTGCAGGAGAAGGGACACCCTGCCCTGACTATGGAGTCGATACTGGGCTAAGAAAGGAGTCTATCTAATGGCACTTACCGGAATAGAGATATTTAAACTGCTTCCTAAAACGAACTGCGGCGAGTGTGGAGTGCCCACCTGCCTTGCCTTTGCTATGAGCCTGGCTGCGGGGAAGGCAGAGCTCTCCGCCTGCCCCTACGTCTCCGAGGAAGCCAAGGAAAAGCTATTGGAAGCCTCGGCACCACCCATTGCTGCAGTCACTATTGGCACGGGAGACCGGGCTCTGAAGGTCGGCGGTGAGACCGTTATGTTCCGCCACGAAAGAAGGTTTGAGAACCCTCCAGGGCTTGCTATCCTCATCAGTGATACTATGGATGAGGCCGAGGTCAACAACAGATTAGAGAAATCCAGCCTGAGTTATGAGAGAGTGGGCCTTACCCTCCGCCCTGAGTTGATAGTACTGAAGTGTGATTCGGGAGATGCCGCTAGATTTGCTGTCCTGGCTGGCAAGGTAAAGGGGGCAAGCGACTCGGGTATTATCCTGATGAGTAGCGACCCGAGCATCTTAGCCGCTGGCTTAAAGGTATGTGGCGATCATAAACCCCTGATATACGCCGCCAGCAAAGATAATCTGGAGGCGGTAGCTGATCTGGCCAAGGCGCACTCGTGCCCGGTAGCAGTGAAAGCCTCTGGCTTGGAAGAGCTCAGCCAGTTGACCGCTAAGCTGACCGAGGCGGGCATTAAGGATATTGTGATTGATTCCGGGGCAAGGGTGGTCCGCCAGGCGCTGGAGGACCAGGTAAGCATCAGGAGCCTTGCCTTGAATAAGAAGTTCCGCCCCCTGGGCTTCCCTACCATCATCTTCCCTGCCGAAATGACCGATGACCCGATGAAGGAAGCCTTGATTGCATCCGTCTTTATCGCTAAATACGGTGGCATTATTGTTCTATCCGATTTTCAAGGGGAGAGCCTGTTCCCCTTACTTGTGGAAAGGATGAATATCTACACCGACCCCCAGCGTCCGCTGGCGAGCAGCGAAGGAATTTATGAGATTGGCGGGCCCGATGAGAACTCACCGGTGCTGCTTACCTGCAACTTTTCCCTGACCTACTTCATTGTCTCCGGTGAAATTGAAAACAGCCGGGTCCCCAGCTATCTTCTCGTTATGGATACTGAAGGTCTTTCCGTCCTGACTGCGTGGGCAGCCGGGAAATTTAGTGCCGATGTCATCGGCGCCTTCGTCAAGAAGTGTGGCATTGGTGACAAGATTAAACACAAGAAACTGATTATCCCCGGCTACATTGCCGTTGAGAGCGGGGGTATGGAAGAGGAATTACCCGGCTGGGAAATCCAAGTCGGTCCTCGGGAAGGGGCTCACATCACAGCTTATCTTAAAGCATGGCAGGCATAAGGAGGAGGACAGTGATTCTTATCGGGGAAAACATCAATATTGTATCAACAACCCTTGGACCGGCATTTAAGGCAAGGGACCGCGGGCTAATTCAGGAGATGGCTCGGGCAGAGGTCGAGGCTGGAATGGACTACCTTGATCTCAACATCGGTCCCGCTCGTAAGGCAGGAGATGAGCTGATGGAATGGGCAGTAAAAATCCTGCGCGAGGTTACCGATAAACCCCTATCCCTGGATACAACAAACCTGGCGGCGATAGAAGCCGGGCTAAAGCACCATGGCGGCGGTAGGGCGTTGGTCAATTCTGTCTCCCTTGACCGGATGGAAGAAGAACTTCCTTTGGCTAAGAGATATAGTGCTGAGATGATTGGCCTCTTGTGGGGGAGAGAGGGGATGCCACGGGATGCTGCGGAAAGGGGGATGATAGCCGCCGAACTCATCTACAAAGCCAATGAAATGGGGATACCCAATGAGAACATCTGGTTCGACCCGATTGTGACCCCGGCAGGCAATGTCGACACCAACCAGGTACAACCCTGCCTGGAGTTTATGAGTATGCTCCAGGATATTGCTCCGGGCTGCAAGTCTACCGTAGGGTTATCCAATGTCTCTAACGGCACCCCTAATGAACTCAGGCCATATCTCAACCGGACCTATTTGATGATGCTGATGAAATACGGACTGTACTCGGCAATAGTGGATGCCTTTGACTCTGAACTGATTAACATTGCTAGAGGCAAGAGGCCGGAGTTGGTTGATCTGGTGCACCGGGTGATGGACGGCGAGAGGCCAGACCTTGCCTCTTTAGACAAGGAGGATGCGAAGTACGCGAAAACGGTAAGAGTCCTTACCGGGGAATCACTCTATTCCCATTCTTGGCTTGAGGTATAAATGCCATCCCTTCCGATGGGGGGCTAGAGAGGCTAAACCAGATGGCTAAAATAAGCAGATGCCGTATGAAGGTTCGGGAAGGCCACGGGGTATCTTCATTTATGTTATCTATGTTATCATAAGTTGGGCTTGTTATACTTTGGAATTGGTACTGGCTGAAGAAGTAAAAACTAAACAAAGAAAAGGGGGAAGGAACAAATTGAGCTTAATGAAATCTCAACTGGAGGCGGGAGAGTTTACGGTTACCGCTGAGATAGGCCCGCTGAAGGGAACCGATACCAGCGAGATTTGGGAGGTAGCCGAAATCCTTAAGGGCAAGGTAGCTGCCGCCAATGTTACTGATCAGCAGAGTGCGGTGATGAGGCTGGGAGCACTGGCCACTTGCCACTTGGCGTTAGACGCCGGACTTGAGACCGTATTTCAGATAGTCACCCGGGACAGGAACCGAATGGCTTTGGAATCGGACCTCCTCAGTGCAGCCGTCTTGGGACTGGAGAATGTCCTGGCGATCACTGGAGACTTGCCTTCACTCGGTGATCACCCCCAAGCTAAAGCGGTTTATGACGTGGACTCGGTACAGCTCCTTGAGATGATAAAAATCCTGAACGGGGGCCACGATATGGTGGGTAACGAGCTTCAGGGTACGCCCAGTCTTTTCGCTGGGGCAGTGGTTAACCCGGGGGCTGACTCTGAGGCCTCCTTTGAGTTGCAGATTATCAAGATGGCGAAAAAGATTGAAGCCGGGGCCGAATTCTTTCAGACCCAGGCTGTCTTTGATGCCAGCCTATTTGAGAAATTTATGAAAAGAGTGGAAAAAGAAGGTTTTAAGGTGCCTGTTCTGGTGGGACTGATACCCCTTAAGAATGCCGGTATGGCCAAATATATGAACAAGAACGTCTCCGGTATTTTTGTACCACAGGATATCATTGACCAGATGGCCAAGACAGACGACAAGGTTAGGACCTCGATAGAGATTACAGCCAAACTGATGAAAGATATGAAGGATATGTGCCAGGGTGCTCACTTAATGACCCTGGGCTGGGATAAATACGTACCGGCAATCTTGGAGGCCTCTGGGCTATAAACCTCGATAAGACGTGAAGTATTGATAATTTAAGGGTGGAAGGTTCCTCGCTCAAGGGTAACCTTCCACTGTATTTTTAGAATGGAAAGCAGCCATTTCCCACTACCGGACCAGCGCCGCTACGAACACGCCTATGCGCTGGCCTATAAGATTGCCGCTGAAGAGCTTAACCACCGTGATATCAAAAAGCTGTGCTGTAGGAGCGGCGCCCGATACCTGGAGAAGAATGTACAGAGGGCTATCATTCTTACCTACTTGAACCGGTCATACCAGATTACCCTACCCGATGTTGATGTCACTCTGGTCGGTAGCCAGGAGGCGGTGTCAATGACAGAGAGGGTTTTGATACTCCACTATCTGACCCTAGCCAGGGGGACTCCGGCCACTGGTAGAGTAATCACATTTAAGGAACTACCTGAAGGTCCTGTCTATTTCCCGACCTTTGCCAAGCGAACGGTAAACCCGCTTCTAGACCACTTTGGTAAGGAGCCCCGCCGGCTGCTCGATACTGCCGGAAAACTGGGCGGCCATAGGGCGGACTACGGCGATGTGGCAGTAATTATCAACGCCTTCCCTTCTGTAGCGATAACCCTGGTCCTGTGGCGAGGCGATGCTGAGTTTGATCCCTCAGCAAGCATAATCTTCGATGCCAGCATTAACGATTACCTGTCTACCGAGGATATCACGGTGCTCTGTGAGACTGTAATCTGGAAGCTGGTCAAGTCCCTAGGACAGGATTAGCGCTGTTTATCATCTTCCACTCTTCTCAACCCTTACCGCACAGACCTTATACTCCGGTATCTTGGCTACCGGGTCAAAGGCTGGGTTAGTAAGCAGGTTAGTCGGGCTTTCCGCAAAGTGGAAGGTCATAAAGACTACCCCCACCGGTGAGACTTCAGTCACCTTGGCCCTGACCGACACCTTACCCCTGCGTGAGGTGACCCTGACCATATCACCGTCAGCAATACCTAAAGCCGAGGCGTCCTCAGGATTAATCTCGACCAGTTCCTCACTCATCAAAGCATTCAGTCCGGCTACTTTGCGGCTGACGGTACCGGTATGCCAGTGATAGAGGCTTCTTCCGGTGGTCAGCACCATGGGATACTTCTTGTCGGGAAGCTCCATAGATGGTTTATACTCCAGAGGGATAAACCGCCCCTTGCCCCGGCTGAACATCTGGGTGTGAAGGTAAGGTGTTCCCGGGTGTTCCTCAGTCGGGCAGGGCCACTGCAAGCTGCCAGCCTCCAGACGCTCATAGGTAATACCACCATAGATGGGCGTAAGCGAGGCGATTTCTTCCATAACTTGGCCGGGGTGCACAAAATCAAAGCCCTTACCACCCATTCTCTGCGCAATCTGGCAGGTAATCCACCAGTCGGGCTTAGAGTTGCCCACCGGCTTTGCTATTGCTTTCCTCACCCGCTGCACCCTCCGCTCGGTATTGGTAAAGGTGCCGTCCTTCTCAGCAAAGCTGGCCGCTGGTAGGACAACATCCGCTAGTTCAGCCGTTTCGGTTAAGAAAATGTCCTGAACGATAAGAAAATCCAGCTTGCCCAGAGAGGCTCTGGCATGGCTGATGTCAGGTTCGCTTAATGAGGGGTTCTCACCCATAAGGTAGGCTGCCTTTATCTTCTTCTGGTCGGCGGCACCAAAAATCTCGGTAAGGGTGAGCCCAGGCTTGGGGGATAACGAAACACCCCAGGCAGCCTCAAACTTTTCCTTTATCGCCGGGATAGTTACCGATTGATAACCGGGATAGACATTGGGCAGGGCACCGAGGTCGCAGGCACCCTGTACGTTGTTCTGTCCCCGGAGTGGATTTACGCCGGTTGACGGCTTGCCGACATTACCGGTAAGCATGGCTAGATTAGCGGTGGCTATTACATTATCGGTGCCGTGAGAATGCTGGGTAATACCCATCGCATAGAGGATGGTCGAAGGCTTATCGCCAGCATATATCCTGGCTGCCGCCGCTATCTTTTCCGCAGGTACTCCGGTAATCCGCTCGACGGTAGCCAGGTCAAAGTTTTCCAGCGACTGCTTGAAATCATCAAAACCATCACAGCGCTCTGCGATGAAGGCAGAATCAGTCAAGTTCTCATCGACTATCACCCTCATCATACCCATAAGCAGGGCGACATCGGTGCCTGGCCGGTGCCGCAACCATAACTCGGCATAACGGCAGAGGTCAATCTCTCTGGGGTTAGCCACAATGAGCTTGGCGTTCTTACGCACCGCCTTTATTACCTCCAGGCCAATCACCGGGTGGGCTGACGTTGTGTTAGTTCCGATGGCCAGGATAGAGTGGGCATTGCAAATCTCGCTTATCGAGTTGGTCATAGCACCACTGCCGAAGCTCTGCACCAGACCGGCTACCGTTGGGGCATGGCACAGGCGAGCGCAGTGGTCAACGTTATTGGTACCCAGTACCGCCCGTGCCAGCTTCTGGATAAGGTAGTTCTCTTCATTAGTACACTTGGCTGAGGAGACTATCGCCACTTCATCTCCTTTATAACCAGCCAGCTTACTGGCCACTAGGTCTAGAGCTTCGTCCCAGGTAACCGGGACAAATTTACCGTGCCTTTTGACCAGGGGTTCAGTCAGACGGTTAGGGTCACTAACAAAGTCTAGGCCGAACTTACCCTTGACACAGGCCTGCCCCCAATTCGCTGGGCCCTTCGGGTCAGGGACTACCCTGGTAATTTTATCGTTCTTAACTTCGAGCTTAAGCTGGCAGCCAACTCCGCAGTAGGGGCAGGTAGTAGTTACAGCACGGTCCGGCGCCTTATCCTGGTAGATGCTTCGTTCCACCAGAGCGCCGGTAGGGCAGGAGTCCACGCAGGCGCCACAGAATTGACAGTCGGCCTCCTCAAGTGTCTTTTCCTCGATAGGAGTAATAACATAGCAACGCAGACAGCGCTGTGCCTCCGCCACCGCAGTCTCCCGGTCCCACGCTTGCTCGACCTCATCAAAGCCCTTGATGCTGACCTCAGGTGGGAGACAGGAAATGGCAGCCAGCTTCTCCTGATGAATGTCCTCCTCCGGCCAGGCTGTAGCTTCCTCAGCCGGGACGAGTGACTCCGCGATATTCCCCTTGCCGCCGAGGTAGCGGTCAATGGCTTCGGCCGCTCTTCGCGATGAAGCTATTGCTTCAATTACCGAGGCCGGACCGCTGATGCAGTCACCCCCGGAAAAGACACCCTCTCGGCTAGTCATCATATCATCAGTCACTTTAACCACGTTCCCCCGCCCCAGTTCAACCTTGATTCCGTCAGGGATCTCGGGGCGCTGGCCGATAGCCACCACCAGGGTGTCAATCTCGGAGACAAATTCGCTTCCCTCAATAGGAACAGGACGGGCCCTACCACTGGCATCCGGCTCTCCCAGCTTCATGCGAAGGCACTCCAGCCTGGGGACTCCGTCGTGATGGGTCACTATCGATGGGGCAACCAGGTAAATAATTTCCACTCCTTCCTCTAGGGCAGCATCAATCTCCTCAGATGATGCCGGCATCTCGTTGCGAGTGCGCCGGTAGAAGATGGTCACCTTCTTTGCCCCAAAGCGCAGAGACATACGCGCGGCATCTATAGCGACATTACCCCCGCCGACAATACCTACCCTCTCCCCGACCTCAATCCGCCCTCCCAGATTACCGCGGCGGAGGAACTCGACCGCTCCGATAATGCCGACGAGGTCTTCTCCCTCAACCCCCAATCGGATCTCCTGATGAGCGCCGAGTCCGAGGAAGATAGCATCATAACCCTGCTCAAAGAGCGAGTTGACGGATTCCACCCGACTATTCAATCTGATTTCCACGCCGACTCTCTTGATCTCATTAATCTCACTACTGAGCACCTGACGGGGCAGCCGGTACTCTGGGATGCCCACCAGCATCATTCCACCCGGTTGGGGCAGAGCCTCGAAGACGGTAACCTTATGTCCCAACTTAGCCAGATAAAAGGCTGCGGTCAGGCCGGCCGGGCCGGAACCGACGACCGCCACGCTTTTTCCACTCGGCGGCAGCTTTTTTGACAGCTTTTTCCAGGAGTCATCACCGTTATCAGCAGCAAAGCGCTTGAGCATACGAATTCGCAAGGGGTCGTCTACCTCAAGCCCCCTCTGACAGGATTCCTCACAGGGATGAATGCAGACCCGCCCCAGTACACCGGGGAAAGGTACCTTCTCGCGTATTACGGCTAGGGCAGCCCCTGGTCTCCCCCTAGCAATAAGACGAATGTAGCGGGGGATATCAATCCCTGCCGGACAGGCACGGTGACAGGGGAAGGCAAACTCAATCACCCGTCTACCCCTGATATCATCACAGACTCGCACACAGCGTTCACAGAGAATGCAGAGGTTATGGTCCCGGTTAAAGAAGGGGCCGTCCTCCAGGACGGCCAGCTTTTTGGAAATAGAAGGGGGCAGTTCCTCTACCCCAATGTGGTCTATTACTCTCTGCAGTTCACAGGCCCCATTGTCCGGAAAAAGGCCGCACCGTTCATTGACTACATCAGGTAGGCGGATGTCGGGTGGGCCGGCGCTCTCCTGCTGCTGATAGCTAAGACAGGCATTGGACTGACGGCGTAGGATATCGGTCAGCTTCTTTCGCCTCATCTTCCTAACCCTGGGGGTCTCGGTTTCAACCTTCATACCCTCAAGCGCACTGGTTGTACAGGAGAGGATAATGTCACCATTTACATCGGCCAGACAGAGCTGGCAGGCCATATCAGGCACAACCTCAGGCAGCGGCCTGAGACCGGGGTAGTAACATAGACTTGGAATGTAGATGCCAGCGCCCCTTGCTGCTTCCAGAATGCTCATCCCGCTCTCTGCCTTGATCTCTTTACCGTTTATGGTAAGGGTAACTACGTTCATAATATCACCTCTGTCTGATATAGCTCTGAGCTTTAGGCATTAAGTATTTTCACCTGATCAATGCGGTGAAACAACTCATGGGTAGTTCATTATAATTGCTGAGGTGTGAATTTGTAAATACCCAGGCAGGATTACCGCGCCTTCAGCCCGCAATGAAGCAGCCATTCTTTTGATAAGGCAGGGCCATTATAGAAATGCTGTCATGTAAAGTAACAAATAGGTGAAATGTTTATCTTTGTACTCGTCACTAATCCTTCAGTGCTTAGAGAAGGAATAAGCTGGCAAGGCGACATATCATTGACAGGAATCCGGCAGCAGCTTACGATTGTACTGAAATAGCGATATTGAATAGCCCTGGTACTATGACTATGTTCGCCTCGTAGTATGCTGGGGGAAACAAATGGAGGGCAAAATGGTTATTGCCGAAATATCAGTAGTGCCCATCGGAACATGCACGCCGTCTGTCAGCCGGTATGTAGCTAAAGCCATTGGAGTACTTGGTCAGGAGAAAAACATCAAGTACAAACTGACCGGCATGGGGACAATACTGGAGGGTGAACTTACAGCCGTGCTGGAAGCGGTCAGAAAAATGCACGATTCTGTTTTTGGCGATCAGATACAGAGAGTTGTCACAACGATTAGAATCGATGATCGCCGTGACAGGGAATCTTCGGTTGAACATAAAATACAATCGGTGGTGAGAAAGCTGGCGTAATCCTTCATTGGGTTGCACCCATATGATTGGATGGATAGGGTATTG
>CAZYRA010000037.1:0-8317 GCA_964649385.1 uncultured Dehalococcoidales bacterium
TGCCTCACCCCGGTAAAGACCATAGCGATATTATGCTCATCCGCCGCCTTAATCGAGTCTTCATCCCTGATTGAACCGCCGGGCTGGATAATAGCGGTCACCCCACCTTCCGCCGCCGCCTCGACAACATCAGAAAACGGGAACATGGCATCCGAAGCAAGCACGCTGCCCTTAGTCTTCTCACCAGCCTTTTCCCTAGCCACCTGAGCGCTGATAATGCGGCTGGGCTGCCCCGCCCCCATACCCAACAGCGTCCTGTCCTTAACCAGCAGAATAGCATTAGACTTAACGTGCTTGACAGCACGCCAGGCAAAGAGGAGGTCGGCTGTCTCTCCTTCGCTCGGCGTGCGTTTGGTTACCGTTCTTAGATTAACATCACCCTCAGGCAGAGAGTCTGAAGACTGGACCAGTAACCCTCCCTTCACCCTGCGTAAATCAAAATAGGAAGGCTCCGCCTTGCCGTAGCCAGGCGGCAACTCAGCAAGCAAAATACGCAGGTCTGCCTTACCTTTTAACAACTCGAGCGCCGCCGGCTCATACTCCGGGGCGATTACTATCTCGTAGAAGACTGACTTCATCTCCTCAGCCATAGCCAGAGTAACTATCCGGTTGGCGGCGACAATACCACCGAAGGCAGCTACCGAGTCACCGCTAAAGGCCCGCCGGTAGGCCTCGGCAATATCATTATGGCTGGCTAGGCCACAGGGGTTAGTGTGCTTGACCACGGATACGGTCTGCGCGGCAAAATCAGTCGCTGCTCCCCAAGCAGCATCGGCATCCAGAATATTATTAAAGGAAAGCTCCTTACCCCATAGCTGCTCTGCCCAAGTGATGCCGGTCGGCTTTTTCTCAATGCCCATCTCAGCATAGAAGGCAGCCGACTGGTGAGGGTTCTCGCCATAACGCAACCCGTAGCGCTTCTTCAGGGCTACTGTCATCTCATCGGGGAAGCCCTCCGTATCCTGCCTCAAGTATTGGGCGATAGCGGTGTCATAGACAGCGACATGCTGGAAGGCTTTCTGGGCCAGCCTCTTACGCTCATCGGGGTCAATACCCCCCCCCTTCAGCTTCTCCAGAACCAACGGGTAGTCGGCCGGGTCAACCACCACGATAACACCGGGGAAATTCTTGGCCGCCGCCCGCACCATGGTCGGCCCGCCAATATCAATATTCTCCAGCGCCTCGGTAAGGGTAACCCCTTCTTTAGCTACCGTCTGGACAAAGGGATAAAGGTTAACCGCCACCAAGTCGATAGCCTCAATATTATTTCTGGCCAGCTCCTCTATGTGGCTATTCAGGTCGCGTCTAGCCAGAATACCGCCGTGCACCATTGGATGTAGTGTCTTCACCCGACCGTCAAGAATCTCGGGGAAGCCGGTAATCTCAGAGACGCTCTTGACCGGGACCCCAGCCGCCGCCAGCGCCTTTTTGGTACCGCCGGTACTGAAGACCTCAAACCCTAACCGGCTCAGGTCATTGGCAAAATCAGTTACTCCCGCTTTGTCAGACACACTAATAATAGCTCGCATCAATTCCTCCAAACTATTTTAATTTCCTACCTCACCCCAGATAGATTACCACTACCGGATAACCACTCTTTTCTTTCCCTCCTGCTTCACCACCTCACCGATGACCTTCACCTCAGGCAAAACCCGGGTAATCTCACCGGCATTATCCGCCGAACAAAAGAGCACCATGCCGATACCCATATTAAAGACGTGGTACATCTCGTCTTGAGCCACTTTACCCCGCTCCTGAATGAGATGGAAGATAGGCAGCACCGGCCAGGAGCGGCTGTCAAACCCTGCTGTAACACCGTCAGGAAGGACACGGGGCACATTATCAACCAAGCCTCCACCAGTAATATGCGCCATACCCTTAATCAAAGACATAATCGGCTTAAGCTGATTATAATAGCATCGGTGAGGCGTAAGAAGCTCTTCGCCCAGGGTCTTACCAAGCTCAGGGTAGTACACTTCCAAGACTTGCCTGGTTTCACCGAAAACCTTACGCACCAGGGAATAGCCGTTGGTATGCAACCCGCTGGAGGGCAGTCCGATAATGCTGTCACCAGCCGCTATCGTTTTCCCCTGGATAATCCCGTCCTTCTCAACCACCCCGATAATAAAACCAGCCAAGTCATAGTCCTCCCCGGCATACAGCCCAGGCATCTCAGCGGTTTCCCCACCGATAAGGGCACAACCAACCTCACGACAGGCCCGGGCTAATCCCCCAACAATAGCCCCCACACGCTCCGGCACCAGCTTCCCCATCGCAATATAGTCAAGAAAGAAGAGCGGCTCGGCGCCACCGGTGAGGATATCATTGACGCAGTGATTAACAATATCTATACCAATGGTATCGTGCCTGTCCAGGACAGAGGCAATCTTGAGCTTGGTGCCGACGCCGTCAACACTGGAGACCAGCACCGCCTGCCGGTAGCCCTTAAATTCAAAAAGCCCACCGAAAAAACCGAAGCCGCCCAGGACCTCAGGACGGAGAGTAGAGCGAACATGCTCGGCTATCAGATCGTTAGCCCTGGAGGCGCTATCGATATTAACTCCCGCCTTGGTATAGGCTTCACCCATTTGTTCCACCCTTACCGAGAATTCCCATCTCGAAAAATTATTAGGGACTACCGCCGGCTAAAACACCCCCGGTAAACAACCAAAACACAAACGGCCGAGCCCAGTACTTTACGGTTAACCATCTCACATCAGTGATGCCTACCAGGCAGCGTCCGTAGCCTCCAGCGCCAGCTTATCCATCCCAAGCTGGACCGGGATCGGATAGTCACCGGTAAAGCAGGCCGTACAGAAAATGTCCTTAGGCAAGGCTAATGCCTTAAACAACCCCTCAAGGCTGAGGTAACCCAGCGAATCAGCCCCGATAAAATCCTTGATTTCAGGCACCGTTTTGTGAGCGGCAATCAACTCCCGTTGGGTTGCCATATCCACGCCAAAGAAACAAGGGTAGCGGAGAGGCGGCGCACAGATACGCATATGCACCTCTCTAGCCCCCGCCCTCCTCAGCAGCCCGATTACCTTGGGAGTGGTGGTGCCGCGGACAATACTATCATCAACCAATACCACCCGCTTACCGGACAGAACCTGAGGCATGGGGTTGAACTTCAGCTTAACACCGAGGTCCCTGATACGCTGGTGGGGCTCAATAAAGGTGCGCCCGACATAACGGTTCTTGATCAGTCCTTCACCCAGCGGTATCCCGGACCGGATGGCATAACCGACGCCAGCCGCAGTAGCCGAATCGGGGACACCCATCACCAAGTCGGCATCTACCGGATACTCCTCAGCCAGACCAGCCCCCATCGCCTGGCGCGCCTGGTAAAGCAGCCGGCCGTTAATCACACTATCGGGACGGGCAAAGTAGAGATACTCGAAGACACAGAACGCCCGCCTACCCGCCGCTATGGAATGACTATCGACACCACCGGCGTTAATAGAGACGATCTCACCCGGCTCAATCTCCTTTTCAACACTGGCTCCAATGTGGTCAAGAGCACAGCTCTCTGACGCAATCACCCACCCACCATTAACCTTCCCCAGACACAATGGACGCACACCAAGAGGGTCGCGAACACCAAACAAGGCATCCCTGGTCATAATAGTAAGGGAGTATGCCCCCTTAAGGCGTTTCATAGCATACTTAATCCGGCCCACCCAATCATTCTCGGTAGAGGAAAGAATAAGATTGGCAATAACCTCAGTATCAGTGGAGGAACGGAAGCTATAGCCCCGTTCACAGAGCTCCTTATGCAGGTACTCGGCGTTGATAATATTACCGTTATGAGCTACAGCGATAGTATTGGAACCCTCACCGACAACGATCGGTTGGACATTTATTATCCGGCTGGAGCCACGGGTAGAATAGCGGTTGTGACCGATGGCGATATTGCCAGTGAGACTACTTAGAGACTCCTCACTGAATACCTGGGATACCAACCCCATATCAGCAAAAACTTGAATCCCCTCACCATCGGTAGTAGCAATACCAGCGCTCTCCTGACCGCGATGCTGGAGAGCGAATAGAGCAAAGAAGGTAAGACGAGCTACATCCTCACTCGGGGCATAGATACCAAAAACGCCGCAAGATTCGTGCAACTTTGCCTTCCTCTCAATTCAGCCCGGATAGCTACCCTTCTATCTAAATTATAAACAACTTTCCCCACAAAGGTCAATTAACCTACCAGCGCAAAGTCTTGACAAAAGAGTATACTTTTGGTGATAATTTCGGTAGACTTACCCTATATCATTGAGAACAAGAGAGGTATTTTATAGTGAAAGATAGCCGTAGGATAAGGATAGCGGTAGATGCAATGGGTGGTGACCACGCCCCCACCGAAATAGTTAAGGGGGCTGTCTTGGCCGCCCGGGAAAACAACCTGGATATTGCCCTGGTCGGCCCGCCGGACATCGTTCTAGCCGAGCTGTCCAAGTACGACGCCTCCGGTCTACCTATCCGCTGCGTCCAGGCAGAAGATGTTATCAAAGAGGGTAAGGACCAGGCCTTGGCGGTACGTAGTAAACCTGACGCCTCGATAGCGGTAGCAGCCAAGCTGCTCAAGGAAGGAGAGGTAGACGCCCTGGTCAGCGCCGGCCCTACCGGAGCGATAGTCGCCAGCGCCATCCGGCACTTGGGTATGATAGCGGGGATAGAGCGCCCGGTAATCGGCGGGGCTATCTTTAATGCCCTCCCCAACACGGTAGTCTTTGACTGCGGGGTCAATATGGACTGCAAGCCATACCAACTGCTCACCTTCGCCCTCATCGGCTCTGTCTACTGCAAAAAGCTACTCAACATTGACAATCCCACCGTAGGCCTGCTCAATATCGGCGCCGAAGCAGAGAAGGGCAACCAGCTGACCAAGGAGACCTACCGCATCCTCAAGGAAAGCGGCCTGAACTTCATCGGAAATGTAGAAGGCAACCAGATGATGAGCGGGTGTGCCAATGTCCTCGTCTGCGACGCCTTCGTCGGTAATGTGCTGTTCAAGTTCGTGGAATCGATAGGCCTGTTTCGTGATTCGGCAGGAGAAGAAAATGGCGCCGACCTGGGCGGCGGCATTATCTGGGGAGTTAACGGCCTAATCCGTAAGCTGCACGGGGACAGCTGGGCCCCTCACGTGGCACTGAAGATACGCCACGCCGGGCTGGCGGTCGAAGCCGACCTGGTAGGCGCCCTCAAGTCAGGCCTGACCGGCATCGCACAGGGAATCAAGCCATAGAGGGGATGACGCCAATGAATAAGGTAGCCGTTGTCACCGATAGCGCAGTCACTATCCTCAGTGAGCTGATCCAAGAATATGACATCTATGTTGTTCGCCAGCGTACTGGGGTTGGACTTCTACCAGTAATAACCACCCAATATAAGGAGCTGCTCCTTGCCGAGCTTAAGTTCGACTGGCTCTACCTTGCTGAGGAATCGGCAAGCGTCGCCGTCCATAATGGTAGAGGATGTGTTAGCTACGCCTTCTGCAACGAGGCTTGAGGTAAGCCCCCCTTTCCGGAACTAGAGGAGGAACTGCATCACAATGAGATATGAAGCAATATATGACATAAGCGTCTTACTTGGCGTCGAAGACATCGACTACCCGGGCACGCCATCATACTCCAGGGAGCTGATATACAGCCTGAAGAATGGCGATACGAGCAACCTCTCCCGTCTGGTAATGAGTACTCACTCCGGCACACACCTGGATGCCCCATCCCATTTTATCCCAAACGGAAAGAACATTGATGAGTACCCTGCTAAAGCGTTTATTCTGCCCGCGCAGGTGGTACCTATTGAAGACAGGGAGATGGTCCGGCCCTCCGAGCTGGAGAAGCTGGACACCATAGCGGGCGATGCCCTCCTCTTTAAGACAGATAACTCGATTAGCGGCCGCTCGATTAGCGGGGAATTTTTAGGAGGCTTCGTTTGCCTCTCACCCGAAGCTGCCGACTTCTGCGTCGAGAGAAAGCTGGGTCTGGTCGGAATTGACTACAACACGATTGAGCCATGCCGCACCAAGCACTTTCCCGTCCACGAGAAGCTCCTTTATAGCGGCATACTGATTCTGGAGAGCATCAACCTGAGAGAGGTCCCTCCTGGAAGATACACCCTCTTCTGCCTGCCCCTGAAGATGAAAGATGCTGAGGCATCCCCGGTACGCGCCATCCTGATACGTTAGGAGAGATCCGGCACAATAAAAAATTTACCATCCGGTTTTCGGCAGGGTAGCACCATCACCTGTTACGGGCCTTCAGCCAATTGATAATAACCGCTATCGCCTGTTCATCCCGGCGCAGCCGGTGTCCCGCCTCTTCAATGACAACGACCTCCTTGGGCTCATTCGCCTGAGCGTACAGCCGGTAGGCATGGCTGACATCAACCACCTTATCCTGACTGCCGTGCATCAGCAGTAACGGCCTGGGAGCAATACCTGAGACATACTTGATGGGATTGACCAGACTGAAGTTATCCAGCCATTCCTCATCGGAATAAGGAAAGTCCCTATCCCTGATGATACCGATACCGCGAAAGTGCTTGATGATGGACTCCCCTTCGGTAAAGGCATCCTTAAGTGAGTCAAACTCCGCCGGGCAAGCACAGGCAGCCACGGAAGAGACCCGACCCTCCTGCGCCGCGACACATACCGAAACAGCCGCTCCACCGCTGAAACCAAGCAGCGCCAGGTGAGAGCGGTCCACCTCGGGCAGCATCCAGAGATAATCAACAGCCGCTCTCAAGTCCCTGGTCCAGCCCAGAATATCGAAATTACCGCCGCTGTCACCCACCCCCCGGAAACGAAAAATCAGCACGGCAAACCCTTCCCGGCAAATCCTCTCCGCCAGGGCGGGATAGCCGCCGTCACCCGGATCTGGATTCGCATCAGGGGCACCGTGCGGGATACCATGACAGATACAGACCGCGGGGTATGGGGACTCTCCTCCTTCATCCGGCAGGTAAAGCTGCCCGGAAATCTTTATCTCATCCGCGGCAAAGGCAACAACTCGAGTAATCATTTTACACTCTTCTCAACATAACAAAGAACTCTCTATTTCCGGAAGCACCCGATATCGGCGATGCTACCAGTCCCCCCAGCCTGAAGCCGTGTCCAACCATCCAGGAAATGAAGCGCCCTAAGACTCTGGCCTGCACCTCAGGCCGTTTAATCACGCCACCCTTACCTACTTCACTCTTTCTCGCCTCGAACTGGGGTTTCAGCAGCACCAGCAGGTAGCCGTCATCCTTAAGCAGGTCAATCACCGATGGTATTACCTTCTCCACCGAGATAAAGGATAAATCAAAGGTAGCCAGGTCCACCTTTTCCGGAAGAACAAAAGGATAGCGGGCATTTACCCTCTCCATAACCACTACCCGGGAGTCCTGCCTCAGCCGGTAGTCCAGCTGACCGTAGCCAACATCAACAGCATAGACCCGGCTTACCCCCCGCTTGAGCAGGCAGTCGGTAAAACCGCCGGTTGAAGCCCCGATATCAGCCGCCACCCTATCCGAGACATCAAGCCCGAACTGACTAAGGGCACAATCAAGCTTGATACCACCACGTCCGACAAAAGGGGGCGGCTCGGCAACTGTAACCTCGGCACCCTCAGCCACCAGGGTCCCCGATTTAGCCACAGCCTTCCCATCCACCGCTACCTTCCCCGCCATAATGAGCGCCTGGGCCCTGGCCCGGGTCTCGACCAGTCTCCGCTCGACAAGCAGGCTATCAATCCTCTTCTTGCTCCCCATCCTATTCCACCCACAGCCCGCGGCGCAGCTTACGGGCTTCCCTTTCCAACTGGAGAAAAAGCTGCCGGTACTTGACGTTCGGGACAAGGGAGTAGGAATAGGCACAGCCCAAACGCACCAGTTCGGCATTGACCATTATATCATCCAGCCATACATAACTGAGCAAGCGGCCATATTCATCCCTGTCCTCTACATCGCTCTCCAACCTAACCCTCTTACCCTCAACAAGCTCACGGTTCTTCTCGACGGCTTCCGCTGCGAAATATTCCCCTGTCTCCGGAGCGTCAATGCCTATGTATCTGACCCTCTCTCCTCCCAGCACTTCTATAGTGTCACCGTCAATTACCCGGCTGACAAGCACTTCATACTCTCCGGCCTCACTAACAACCCATATCTGCGCCGGCTCGGTCAGGATAATCTCAGGAGCGCCCTTGTAGATATTAATCTCCCCGCTTACCATGACCCTCTTATTAAGAAAATATGTCTCCGGGTCGGGCGGAAATGCTGCCATGAACCTGTCCCTTACCGGCTCAAGGGTCTCTTTGTCCTCACACCAGATAAC
>CAZYRA010000037.1:8417-9827 GCA_964649385.1 uncultured Dehalococcoidales bacterium
GGGAATTAAAGAACGTGTGCCCTGGAAGCCGCCTTGGTTTATGACCCAAGGGGCGAGCGCCACTCCAGCATCTCCTGCATGACCACTTGGTAATCCTTCTGAGCAGTCTCGTAGAGCCTAGCATTCTCCAGAGCAATAGCACCAAGATTGGCAACCGCACTGACAAAGTGCATATCAGCCTCGCTAAATCGGCGCGGCTCCGCAGTGTACACCCTGACTTCCCCGATAATCTCCTCCCTGAGCATCATCGGAACGGAGAGGATTGAGGCAATTCCTTCTTTCTCAACCTGTTCCGGATACTGGATTCGCTCGTCACTGGTAGCATCCAGAACAGCTACCGGATTACCGTCCAGTACTTTAGGAATACTCTTATCAGCCGACAGCGGCCCCATCTTAACAAACCAGTCGCTCAACCCCCAGGCCGCGACATGAAATAAGAGTTTTTTGTCCGGGGACAGGAGGGTCAGTGAACAAGCCTTTGCCCCCATAGCCTTGGCCACATTCTCAACGATGGAGTTAAGGACGGGCTCAGAAGCACGGACTGAGTTTATCGCTGCCGCCACCTTGTACAAGCTATGATAGTATTTGGACTCGTCTTTTTCCATAATAACACCTCCCCTATTTTCCTGACAGAGACAAATAGTAACCCATCAAAACTACAATGTCAATAGTTTAGGGCAACTTTTCTCGGAGATCCCCAGAGTCACCACTAACCTATCAGCATCTTTTTCGTTATAGACTACATAGAGGTGTAAAGCCTAAGGAGCAGATAATGTCGAGAAACGGCGATATCAACTTTACCTGCCGTCAGTGCGGAGGAACATTTGTCTTCACCAGATCCGAGCAGGATTTCTACGAACTGAAAGGCTTTGGCCCCCCCGGCCGTTGCCGTGAGTGCCGCTCAGCGACGGAGAATCGTACCCCCCACCTCACCTGCGCTCAGTGTGGGATAAAGATGGAGAAAGAGGCCCCCATCTTTTGTACTACCTGCCTGAAGAACGCTCAGCTTGCCTTCGAGCGGAAGGCCAGTCAAGGGCAAAAGATAGCTAAAGCAACACAGGCAAAGCTAACAGCCGCCGAATCACGAAAGACCGAGCTGGAGGAGTCGCTCTACCAGACAGAGCAGCTGGCAGCAGAGCTGGAGATCAAGGTGAGCAACCTGAGCCAGGACCTGGAGAAGGCACAGGAATCCTATATCGCCTCAGGATGGCTCAAGCCACTGCTGAAGAGCGTTGAAGAAAGATTGAAAGCCCTGGAAAACACCCAGCGTGAAAGCGACCAGAGAATGTTTGAAGTGATTCACACAATGCAGAAGAGATATGAGGATACCAGCCTCCTCGATATAATCAAGCGCAGCCTAGTACCGTACCGGGGACAGGGCGTCTGATTCATTATGTAAAGTGCTAACAA
>CAZYRA010000038.1:0-9729 GCA_964649385.1 uncultured Dehalococcoidales bacterium
GGGGATTTGTAAGTGCCCTGCATAGTATTTTTGCTGGAGGTAGATAGTGGAGAAGCAACTTGAGCAGCAACAGTTTGCAGTCCTTATAGATGGAGACAACGCCCAGGCATCCCTCCTGCCTCAGATCCTCGCTGAAGTCAGCAAGGTTGGTTTGATCACAATCAAGCGCATATATGGCGATTGGACTACAACCAATATGAACCAGTGGAAGAAATCTCTACACAAACACGCGATTCAACCCGTGCAGCAGTTTATGTATACCACCGGCAAAAACGCCACAGACAGCGCAATGATAATAGACTCCATGGATTTGCTACATAGTAATGATGTGCAGGGGTTTTGTATCGTTTCGAGCGACAGTGACTACACACGGCTTGCAACCAGAATCAGAGAGGATGGACTATTCGTCATAGGCGTTGGAGAGAAGAAAACCCCTGAGGCCTTCGTAAACGCGTGTAACCAGTTCATATACAGTGAGAATCTTGCTGCCACCCAAGAGCCGAAAAAGCAAAGAATAAGGAATAAAGAAGAAGGTCGAGACTCCAGCGATCCCCTTCCTCTCCTTGTCCAAGGATTCGAGATGGCTGCGAAAGAGGATGAATGGACTTATTTGGCGACGATGGGTAGTAGTCTTCGCCAGCTTAATCCAGCGTTCGATCCCCGAACCTATGGTCACCTGAAGCTACAATCGTTGCTCAAGGATTACCCTGAGATATTTGTCCTCAAGCAAGATAGGTCAAAGAAACCACCAGTGGTAAATGTCGCGCTTGCTCCAAAATACAGCCGGGACTAGTTCAGCTAAAACTATGGCAGGGCATATATATTTAATAAGTGTTGCCCTCTTTGTGCTTCGGCTGATATAATAGCTACGGTTGGGTGATTTTGTGGCTTTTGGCGCATTCGTCTAGGGGTTTAGGACACCTCCCTCTCAAGGAGGAGATCACCGGTTCGAATCCGGTATGCGCTACCAAACTTGACTTTTGTAGTACTCATTTTTATAATATGCCAGTTGTCTCTCTTCTTGAGAGAACGGTTTCGAGAGGTGATGCCCGAGTAGCGCAATGGTAGCGCAACCGACTTGTAATCGGTAGGTTAGTGGGTTCGAATCCCCTCTCGGGCTCAGTTTTTGGTGGCTATACGGGGAGGGGTGCCGGAGTGGTTAATCGGAGCAGTCTGTAAAATTGCCGCCCGAAAGGGCTACGTTGGTTCGAATCCAACCCCCTCCACCATCCAATATATGAGCTGATACGAAGTTGATGGGACAGCTAAGTGGGAATTGGCTCATATATAGTTACCCTAAAGTGAGCCCATGGTTAACCCGGGGCTTTCCCCCTATGTCATTTACTACTCTGCGGTCTAGGATTTGGTGCTAGTGTTATCTTGTTTGGAGTCATCCGGCCGTTGCAGCGTACTTTCCAGCTTTTCTAACCGCCGGCTAATTATATAGAGGCTGCCTACCATTAGCTTGGTAGTGCGGTTGCTTGAGCGTTGAGTGTAGTCTGCAATACCCCATCCAACGAAAGAGAGCCCGATGGCAAGCATAAGAAAGCTGATACCGATTTGCGTGCCGATAGCATTGAGGCGGAGACCGAGAACATCCCTGGAAAATTCAGGGTTGAGGCTTACCTCTGATATCAATTCCGACAATGATGAGTAGGTCTGATACACCCACACAATCGCTACCACCACGAATACTGAGCCTATCAGGACAAGCTTCATGTCGCTTAATGCACGCGTTACCCGCATTGTTAGTCACCCCACACGATTTACCCGACTTATTCTACCACAATATATAGCGGAGGTAGTGAAAAAGCAATCCTGCCGCTATCTTTTTTGTCTGTGATAGCTTTACTTTTGATTCATCCGGGCAGTGGTATGCTTGACAAAACCACATAAAACATTCTACTCTATACTGGTAGTTTGATATCGTCGCTTGTGACTTAACTTCGCAGTGGCATGTGGGTATGCAACCGCCTATTGGAGACCTCAGGTATGTTGTGGCAGTTGAGGTCTTTAGAGGAATGTAATCATAGGTTGACTTTTCATCTCTATTACCTTAAAATTAGCTACATTAGTTACGTGTAAAGTAAAGTGAAATTATACGTAAGTAGGTGTGCCCACATAGCTCAGTCGGTAGAGCGCATTCTTGGTAAGAATGAGGTCACCAGTTCGAATCTGGTTGTGGGCTGAGGACAAAGGGGGTTTTTGAAAATGGCTAAGAAGAAGTTTGATCGCACCAAGCCACACTGTAATGTCGGAACTATCGGTCATGTTGACCACGGAAAGACAACCTTAACTTCGGCGATAACAATGACGCTGTCCAAAGAAGGTGATACCGGCTACCGTTCATTTGAAAGCATTGATAATGCTCCCGAGGAGAAGGCAAGGGGTCTTACTATTGCCATTGCTCACGTGGAGTACGAGACTGAGAAGAGGCACTATGCCCATATTGATTGTCCGGGGCATGCTGACTTCGTTAAGAATATGATAACGGGGGCGGCCCAGATGGATGGGGCGATACTGGTAGTCAGTGCCCCTGACGGCCCGATGCCCCAGACCAAGGAGCATGTGTTGCTGGCCCGTCAGGTACAGGTCCCCGCTATGGTAGTTGCTCTTAATAAGGTAGATATGATGGAAGACGAGGAGCTCCTGGAGCTGGTGGAGATGGAGATCAGGGAACTGCTCAATAAATATGAATTTCCCGGCGATGAGACACCGATAGTGAGAGTTAGTGCTGCTAAGGCCCTGGAGTGCGGTTGTGGTAAGAGGGAATGCCAATGGTGTGGCCCTATCTGGAAATTAATGGATGCCGTGGACAGTTTTATTCCGATACCGGAACGACCTAAAGACCAGCCGTTTTTGATGCCGGTGGAGGACGTTTTCAGCATCAAGGGTCGAGGTACTGTAGCTACGGGGAGAGTCGAGCGCGGCGTGGTTCATCCGGGGGATGAGATCGAGATAGTGGGTCTGCACCATGAGCCCCGCAAGATAGTAGCTACCAGCCTGGAGATGTTCCATAAGCTCTTAGATGAGGCTGAGCCTGGTGATGCGGTTGGTGTCTTGCTGAGGGGTATCGACCGGGAGGAAATAGAGCGGGGTCAGGTACTGGCTAAGTCCGGTTCAATCAAGCCGCATACCGAAGCTGATGCTGAGGTCTATGTTTTAGGTAAGGAAGAAGGGGGACGACATACCCCATTCTTTAATGGATATAAGCCCCAGTTCTATATCAGGACAACGGATGTTACTGGAAGTATCGAGTTGCCAGAAGGTGTGGAGATGGTTATGCCTGGTGATAATATAACGATGAAGATAAAGCTTATCTACCCGGTAGCCATGGAAAAAGGTCTACGTTTTGCTATCAGGGAGGGAGGTAGGACAGTTGGTGCTGGCACAGTCAGCCGCATCACCGAGTAATTATGGCTAAGAAAGCTGGGGCGAGAATTATTATCCACCTTGCTTGTACCGAGTGCAAGGAGAGGGGATATACCACTACTAAGAATAAGAGGAACGACTCTCAGCGTTTGGAGTTGAGTAAGTACTGTCCCCGCTGTCGGGTGCACAGGCTCCATAGAGAGGTAAAATAGGACTATGGTAGCTCAGAAGCATAAGACTGATGTTGCGGTGCAGCGTACTGGTACTACCAAGAAGAGTTTCTCGATAACCAGTTTCTTTGGCGGTATTGGGGTTGAACTGAAGAAGGTAGTCTGGCTTTCCCGGCGGGAGGTGGGGTATCTAACGGTGGTGGTGATTATTGTAGCCGGTGTTGCCGGCCTGGTCCTAGGAGGCGTGGATCGGGGCTTTGGTATGTTGGTCAACAACTTCTTTTTGGGTAGCTAGCAATCAGCGGCTATCTTGCGGAGTTGAGTGGGGTTTTTATTGTCCGTGCCAGTCTCTTCCAGAGAGGGAGTTCCGAAGGGGTTACTATAGCCTTGGAGTCTTTCTGAAATCTTTTTTGTGGTGAGGTCTTGTGGAGGAAAAGCAGAAATCCTGGTTCGTCATCCATACCTATTCCGGGTACGAAGAACGGGTCAAGAGGAATCTAGAGCAGCGCATCAAGTTTATGGACTCTGAAGGTGAAATCGCTGAGGTAGTTATCCCTACCGAGGATGAGATTGAAGTCAGGAGTGGCCAGAAGCAGACGGTGAGCAAGAAGATACTGCCTGGTTATGTCCTTATCCAGATGGGGATGAGTGACCAGAGTTGGAAGATAGTGCGTAATACCCCTGGTGTCACCGGTTTTGTTGGTGGCGGAGATGAACCGGCTCCCCTAACCGATGAAGAAATCACCCGGATTTTGAAGCAGATGGAGGCCGAAGCACCGAAGCTAAAGATCGGTTTTCAAGAGGGGGAAAGTGTTCGCGTGACTGATGGTCCATTCCTTGATTTCATCGGAGTGGTAGAAAGTATCAATTCAGAAAAGGGGAAGGTCAAGGTACTTCTGTCCCTGTTTGGACGCAACACACCTGTTGAGCTTGATTTCCTGCAGGTAGAGAAGCTTTGAGTTTTCAGGAGAGATAGATGGCGAAAAAAGTAAAAGCCATGGTTAAGCTGCAAATACCGGCCGGGCAGGCAAACCCAGCCCCTCCGGTGGGTCCGGCGCTAGGACAGCACGGGATTAATATAATGGGGTTCTGCAAGGAGTACAACGAGCGTACCGCCAGCCAGTCCGGCTCTATCATTCCGGTTGAGATAACCGTCTTTGATGACCGGACATTCACCTTTGTTACCAAGACGCCGCCGACCAGTGATTTGTTGAGGAAGGCGTTAAGTCTGGAAAAGGGTGCCGGAGCTACTGGCCGTGAGAAAGTAGGTGTGTTGCCCCGGGAAAAGCTCCGCGAAATAGCCAAGCTTAAGGCAAAAGACTTGAACGCAGTCGGTATTGAAGGGGCGGAGCGAATCATTGAGGGTACTGCCCGCAGCATGGGAATTGAGGTTGAGTAGAGATGGTAAGAAAGAGTAAGAAGTATCAAGAAGCGGTTAAACTGTTGGATAGGCCGGAGGCCTATGCGCCGGGGGAGGCTATCGAGCTAGCAAAGAAGATGGCCTATGCTCGATTTGATGAGAGCGTTGAGCTTCACCTCAGGATGGGTGTCGACCCCAGGAATGCTACTCAGCAGGTACGTGGTGTTGCCCTTTTACCCTATGGGCTGGGCAAGCAGGTGCGTGTTCTGGTCTTTGCGCAGGGTGAAGCAGAGAGGATTGCCGAGGGAGCAGGGGCGGACTTTGTCGGTGGTGATGACCTGGTCAAGAAGATAGAAGGTGGTTGGCTGGAATTTGACACCGCTATCGCTACCCCGGATATGATGAGCAGGGTGAGCAAGCTGGGAAAAATCCTCGGCAGGAGAGGGCTGATGCCTAATCCCAAGTCGGAGACGGTGGTAGCTGCCGAAGATCTGCCCCGGGTAATTAATGATGCCCGTAAGGGTCGAGTTGAGTTTAAGCTGGATAGAACGGCTATCATTCACCTCCCCTTGGGTAAGATCAGTTTTGACGCAGATAAGCTGCTGGGAAACCTGACAACGGTGGTAGAGGCTGTGGTGAAGGCTAAGCCCAGTGGTGCCAAGGGTCAATACATTAAGTCGGTCACCTTGACTACGACTATGGGACCGGGGATAAATCTTGATCTTAAATCAACCATTGATCTAAGTACCGATTGATTTTTTGTAGATAGTTAACAGATTAATAGTTTCCTGTGATAGTGGGTGCCAGCAAGGCTTAATTCTTATCGCCCGCCGAGGATAAAACAAAGGCTCTGGACCAGCAGCGTTTTTGCTTTAGTCCTTGTGCGGCAGGCACAAGGACTTTTTTGTGGAGATGTAACTGGTAATAGAGAGGAGGTTAACCGAGGATGTCCAAGGAAAAGAAGACAGAAATCATCGATAGGTTCAAGGACACTTTCTCCAGGTGCAGCATAGGCATTTTGACTGATTACCGGGGGTTGTCGAATTCCGAGATAACCGCCCTGCGCCGCAGGTTAGGGGATTCGAGCGTTGAGTATAGCGTGGTGAAGAATACCCTGGCCCGATTTGCCGCAGAAAGAGCGGGTAAGGCCAACCTGGCCGGTTCCTTTGTCGGGCCGGTGGCTATTGCTTTAGGCTATGGTGATGTAACCGAGCCGGCCAAGATTCTGGCCGACTATATCAAAACTTCAAAGTCGACTTTAACTATCAAAGGCGGCTTTTTGGGTGACCGGGTACTTACTTCGGAAGAAGTATCGACTCTTTCCAGATTACCGTCGAGGGAGATACTACTGGCCAAACTGCTCGGTGGGATGCAGGGTCCTATTGCCGGGTTAGCCAATTGTCTTAGTGCCCCCATAACAGGGGTGGCGAGGGTTTTGCAAGCTAGAATTAAACAAATGGAGGGAGAATAAAATGGTGGAAGAAAAGGGAACTGAAATGGAACAGGGTGCGGGAGATGAAGCTGCCGAGGTAGAAAAGAAGGCAGTAAAAAAAGTAGTCAAAAAAGCGAAGGAAGAAGAGACTGAGGTCAAGAAGGGGCAGAAAGTGGCTGTTGATGATATGATAGCAGCGATAAAGAATATGACGGTACTTGAGCTATCGGAGATGGTCAAGGCCCTTGAGACTGAGTTCGGTGTTAGCGCCGCTGCTCCGGTGGCAGCTGCCGCAGCGATGGTTGAGGCTGATGCTCCGGTTGCCGAGGAGGAGAAGACGGAGTTCACCGTGGTCCTTAAGGATGCCGGGGCTAACCGGATTAATGTGATTAGAGCAGTGCGGGAATTGACTTCCCTGGGGCTGAAGGAATCCAAGGACCTGGTGGAGGGCGTTCCCAAGCCGGTGAAGGAAGCGGTTAGTAAGGAAGAGGCTGCCGCAGCCAAGGAGAAACTGGAAGCAGCCGGGGCTACCGTTGAGGTCATATAGCACTAGCCTGGCTAGCAAATAGATTGTGACAGCGTATATAATCCCCGGTGATAATTCTCACTGAAGGGAGAATAGCTGGTTATGACTTATCCCGATAGCTTGATACTGATAGTTATGGGTGGAGTGTTCGTTGCGGTGGGTGCCGGCACCTTTTTCAAGGGCAAGATTGATGAGAAGAAGGAGTACGGCACCCTTACTTGTCGTACTGATATGAGGGAGTTTATGGAGAGTTCACGGGGAGGATCCGGGGGGGGGGCACTCAAAGTGGGGGGGAGGATAAGCATCATTGTTGGTCTGGTTATGCTCGGAATAGCCGGCGGCCTGCGACTCTGGGGCTAAGTCTTCCTGCCATACCTTAGTTTGGCGAATAGGAGCGTAGCGACACAGCCCGCCCCGATGCCATTCCAGATGATGACCGGGGTGAGACTGAGGTAGAGACCGTAAACCAGCCAGAGGCTGATGCCGGAGAGCAGCAGAATGGTAAAGGCCATGCTTATCTCATATGCGCTCTTAAGCCTAAAGATACGAACAAGCTGCGGTATTGTGCTGGATGTTGCCAGTGCCCCGGCGATAAAGCCAAGCAGCTCTACTGAACTCAACGCTAGTCCCCTTTTTCCGTCTTTGTCTCCGGCCTCAGGTTATACCGCCCGCCTCGGTCGGTACTGAATAGCCTCAGCCAGGTGATGAGCTTTAATTATTCCGGCGTTTTCCAGGTCGGCGATGGAGCGTGCCAGTTTCAGGATACGGTGGAAGGCACGTGCGGAAAGGTAGAGCTGTTTCATCGCCGCCTTGAGCAGGCTGCGGGCGGATTCTTCTGCCTGACAGAATTCCCTTACCTCAATTGGCGTCATTTCCGCATTACAGGTTAACCCGGTCCCACGGAAGCGCTCTTTCTGTATGGAACGGGCCGCCTTGACTCGTTCTTGTGCTTTAGTTGATTCTTCTCCCAGCCTGTCGTCGGCCAGTTTTTCATAGTTAATATGGGGCACCTCAACAAAGATGTCGATACGATCAATGAAGGGGCCGCTGATGCGCTTCTGATACCGGGAGACCAGAGCGGGGGAACAGGTGCAGGCCCGGAAGGGGTCGCCGTAGAAGCCGCAGGGGCAGGGATTCATTGCCCCGACCAGCATAAAGTTGGCTGGGAAGGTCAGGCTGCCCTGGGCCCGGCTGATGGTAACTACCTTGTCCTCCAGGGGCTGGCGCAGCACCTCGAGTACGGAATGCCCGAATTCAGAGAGTTCATCGAGGAAGAGTACCCCGCGATGGCTGAGGCTTATTTCCCCCGGTTTTGGCCAGTGCCCACCGCCGACCAGGCCGGCGTTGGAGATGGTGTAGTGAGGAGAACGGAAGGGACGTTGCCTCATCAGGGGGGTATCTGTCGGCAGCAGACCGCTTATGCTGTAGAGCTTGGTAACCTCCAGGGACTCCTCGATGGTCATTGGCGGTAGTATGGAAGGGAGCGTGCGTGCCAGCAGTGTCTTGCCACTGCCCGGCGGCCCCACCATAATCAGATTATGCCCCCCGGAGGCGGCTACCTCCAGGGCACGCTTGACGTGTTCCTGCCCCTTGATGTATGCCAGGTCGGTGGTGACAGATTGGGCAGGAGTGTCTTCCAGGATATCATCGGGCTGGTATTCCGGTAGCGGTATCTCTCCTCTCAGGTAGCTGACCAGCTGTGCCAACGAGGCGATGGGGATAATCTTAGCGCCTTCTATCAGGGATGCCTCTTTAGCATCGGCTTCAGGAACAATAAGGGTGGTAAACCCATTCTCGTAGGCCAGGGCGGCCATAGGCAGAACTCCGTTGGTATGGCGCAGGCTGCCGTCCAGAGACAGCTCACCGAGGATAACGATCTGGGAGACATCAGCCTGTATCTGCTCCGAGCTTAAAAGGATGCCAACGGCAATGGGCATGTCATAGGCTGGCCCGGCCTTCTTCAGGTTGGCGGGGGCAAGGTTGACCACGATACGTCTGGTAGGAAAGCTGCAGCCGGAGTGCCGGATAGCGGCACGGACCCGCTCCCGGGCTTCCTGGACAGCGGCGTCAGGCAGGCCGACGATAGTAAATGAGGGCAGGCCGGGTGAGATATCCACCTCGACTTCAATAGTAGACCCTTCCAGTCCAACGACGGCACAACTGATTACCTTGGCCAGCATAGCTTACCTTTCTTATGCAGCATCTCATTGTAGCCTAAATAGATTCGGGACGCAAAGCGGGATGGTTGCCCCCAATCTTAACCATGCATAATGAGCGGCTTCCTTGACACAGCCGGATACTTTGCACTATACTACCTTGCTTTGATTAGTGCCCGATGGCAGCATCGTGTTCTGTGGAGTCTCAGTTTGTGGTTGATATCCCTTCAGGTATAACCTGATTAGTGCCAAATGGCGGTATTGTATTCTACAGGGTAAAGAAGGTGGAGCTGCCACTATTTTGACGAACTGCTGGAGATGATAAACGACCGGTATATGTAAGGAGACAGTCTTGGTGGAAGAGACGTGGAAGCCGACTACGGCTGGAACACTGAATATAATATCGGGCTGTTTTGGAATCGTGGGTGGGGTGTATATTGCCAACATTGGTGAACTGGATTGGGACCTCCCTGCCCTGGTTGTTGCTATCGTAGGTGTAGTGGGTGTCTCCAGGATAGCCTTGGGAGTAATTGCTCTAATCGGGGGAATATTCGCCAGGAAGAGAAAGCTCTGGGAACTAGCACTGGCCGGCTCTATTATGGCTATACTCTGCGCACCCCCGTTAGGGATACTGTCCACGGTATTTATCTCAATGAGCAAGAAGGAATTTAAGTAGAATTCTTAAGATATAACAGTCTGCCCCTGCTCTGGTT
>CAZYRA010000039.1:0-9596 GCA_964649385.1 uncultured Dehalococcoidales bacterium
TTGACGTAAGATTCTGGAGCAATTAAAGATGTTTACAATACTGGTTATCGACGACGATGAGATGATCAGGTCTCTTCTCAAGAAAACTTTGGAAGGTCAGGACCACACCGTAGTGACTGCTCGTAACGGCGCCGAAGGTGCGGAGTGTGTGAAAAAATGGGATTTTGACCTGGTTTTTCTTGACTTAAAGATGCCTGGTATGGATGGTGGAGAGTTTCTCAAGCAACTCAAGAGCATTAAGCCCACGTTACCAGTTACCATCATCACCGGTTACCCTGGTAGTGAAATGATGGAGAGAGCTCTTAAGCACGGACCTTTCGGAGTTATGAATAAGCCATTTGATAGCTCCGACATAATTAATGCCGTGAACAGCTTCCTGAAAGCTCGACAGCCCCGGAGGTAATCTAGCGCGCAGGAGGCAGGTGAGGAGAAAAGGGGCGAGAAATCGGTCGGATACCAGCGGGGCAAGGGGAGGATGGTCGTGGTGACAGATAGTAACGCAATAGGAATACTCCGTAAGAATGAAGAATCAGCCCGAACTCGTCGGCAAGATAATTCTGACCAAATTTTTGGAGTACAGCGTGGAAAGGTTCATTGCCTTCGTTAGCAATATTGAAAGCTCTCCGCTTTACAGGAAGCTAGTTCAGGATGGGGTGATAATGCCTAAATCCCTCGCCGGGGTACTCAGGCAAAAGGATACTGCCACACTGGCCAGAGCCGGAGTGATTGCCAGAGTTGAGGGAATGGCTAATTTTTCCCTCAACTATACTGCGAGGGAATTTTCTATAGAATACCAAATCAGCGATGAGAAACTAACAAGCTACCTGAATGGCACAAAACCGGCAGAGGAGGAGAGAAACAATGTCAATCGTCTCCTGAATAAGGTAAGGCGCATTAATACCAGAAACCTGATTGTCCACAGGCTACTGGAGAAAATAGTAGAACAACAGAGGGATTACTTTGCCTCTAGTAATGAATTTAACTTAAAGCCCCTCACCAGAGCTGAGCTAGCCAGGCTTATTTCTGACTCCAAGAATGGGAGCCATAGCCTTGATTTTACAATCGATACAAGCAGAATCTCCCGAGCCTTACGTGACTTATCTATCATCACTCCAAGCGAGAAAGAAATTCCCCTAAGATTCCTTTTTGTCAGCAGGAAGGATATGGTGAAAAGGTGTATAAAAGCAATTCTTAACCGGGAGAAGCAAGACATCGGCAGCGGGCGGATCACAAAGCCCCATACAGATGAGGAACTAAGGCGCATTATAAAAGAGGAATACGGTCTGTCAGTAACAAGAAGAGAAGTGTCATATTGCAGAAAGGAACTGGGGATATCGTCATACCTTAAGCGAAACGGGTATGTGTATCACACTTTGGCGGCGAACTTTTCCGAGTTATATCCATTTACCGCTCCATCGGTAGAGGGCAACGCTCCTGCGGGTCCGGGGGTATATGAACTTTGTCTGGACACTGATGTGGTAGAATATCCTACAGGTTGCTGTCAAACATTCTACATTGGAAGCGCCAAAAATCTTAGTAAGAGACTGCTTAGTCATCTGAACTCAAGCAGCAAGAATGGTGGCATAAAAAAGGTCGTAAAGGAAAGGCCTTGCGTCTTTCGGTATCTCCGGGTTCCACAGGAATGGGACCAAGAGGAGAAAAAGTTTTACAATTTGTTTGTCTTAACATATGGAGGTTCTCCGCAATACAATCATATGAGTCCAAAAGTGGCTAGCAAACAGATAGATAGAATAAGCCCTTAATTAAGCCAGGTAAGGGAGGTGCCCATGGATAATAGCGATTACATAGAAAAAGAAAGGGAACTACAGAGGGAACGGAAATTCCTACGAAACGTAATGGCTACAATCCCGGATTCCTTGCTTATTCTCGATAGAGAGCTTCGGGTAAAGAATGCTAATCGTTCTTTTTACAAGCTATTTCAAATAAAGCCTAGAGAGATAATCGGTAGGAAGATAACCGATATATTGGGAGACGCAGACGGCAAACTCAGCGCTGAGTTAACCAGGTTGTTTGGGACTGAAGATATGCTGGAGAATTTTGAACTGCACCATCAATCAGAAAAACTGGGTGAGCGGATATTGAATATTACGGCTAGAGGAATAATTGTTGCAGAAGAAGAAGAAGAAGAAGAAGAAGAAGAAGAACTCGTGGTGATACACGACGTTACCGAGCGGAAGCGGGCGGAGAAGGTATTAGAAGAGTCGGAGGCGAGATACCGGTCCCTGGTACACTTGGGAGCCGAGGTTGGTGAAGCCATCGTCATGCTCCAGGACGAAAAGGAAAGAGAGGGGATCCAGGCCTTCTGCAATGAAGCTTGGCCACGCATAACCGGCTACTCTAACAAAGCATTGCTGAATATGTCGTTTTTCGACCTGGTGCATCCCAAAGACCGCGAAGCCTCTTTAATAAGACATCGAAGGAAGATGAGTGGCGAAAGTATCCCGGAACTTTACGAGGTGACCATCATTAGAAAAGATGGCAGTGAGGTTTCTGTTGAGCTTACCAGCGCTTGGAACACATACCAGGGAAAACCTACTAATGTTGCCTATATACGAGACATCACCGAGCGCAAGAAGGCTGAGGATATAATAGGACACCTCAACCTGACACTCCGTTCCATACGCAATGTCAACCAGCTAATTACCAAAGAAAAAGACCGTGACAGACTGCTCAAAGGGATTTGTGATAACCTCACCGAAACTCGTAGCTACCATAGCGCCTGGATTGCTCTGCTGGATGAGTCAGGAAAGTCTGTGGCACATGCTGAAGCTGGATTGGGTAAAGATTTCTTACCTATTGTTGAGCGGCTGAAACTTGGTGAGTTGCCCCGTTGCACGCGTCAGGCATTTGAGCAATCGGAGGTTTCGGTAACTAGAGACCCGGCTTTAACCTGTATGGGCTGTCCTCTATCAAACAGGTATGCTGAAAATGCGGCACTGTCTGTCCGGCTGGAATACGATGGCAATATCTACGGCTTGTTGAATGCCTCTATGGTCGACGTTTTCGTCATAGATGAGGAAATAAGCTTGTTCCAGGAAGTTGCCAATGACGTTGCCTTCGCCCTGCATAGCATGGAACTGAAAGAGTCACGCCAGCGGGCAGAGGAAGAAATGAAGGTGTATGTAGCGGGCATTGAGAGTGCAAATGAGGGTATCGTATTTACTGAGATGGATGGAGACATACTCTATTGCAACGAGTCCGCTTACCGTCTTTTTGGTTACACGCCTACTGAAATTAAGGAGATAAACATATCCAAGTTCAGTGCAACTTCAGCCGACGGGGGAAAGCTTGAAGGATCCTTGAGAGAAAAGGAAGAGTTCTTCGGCGAAATAATGGGTGTGAGAAAGAACGGGGAAATGTTTCCGGCGGCACTATCTGTCTCTATTGTCAATGATGACAAAGGGAACCCAGTAGGCAGAATGGGTGTTTTCAGCGACATCACCGAGCGCAAGCAGAGCGAGGAGAAGCTGAAGCAGAGCGAGGGAAAGCTTCGATCCCTAATCAACTCGATGGATGACCTGGTTTTCGTCCTCAGTCAAGGTGGCGTTTTTCAGGAATATTACCAGCCTTCAAAAAGTCAGAATTTGTATATGCCATCAAGCGAATTTATTGGCAAGCATTTCAAAGATTTACTTCCACCAAGCGCGACAGAGGTACTTGAATCTGCCATTAAGCAGGTCATTACCGTTGGTGAGACCCAGCAAGCTGCCTATGCCTTAGAGGTGGAGGGTGTAGAGAAATGGTACGATGCAAAAATCTCACCTATTAGAGACAATTCAGGAGCCACTACAGGGATTGTAGGAGTAGTTCGCGATATCACCGAGCGCAAGCAGGCGGAGGAGAATGAACTAGAACTGAATGTATTGAAGGAAGTGGATAAGCTGAGGGGTCAGTTTCTGTCCAATATTTCACACGAACTGCGTACACCTCTAGCGTCTATCAAGGGCTTTACCTCCACACTTCTCCGCAAGGACGTCAAGTGGAATGATGAGGAGCAGCGAGACTTTCTGGAGACCATGAGCCAGGAGGCTGACCGCCTTACGAGTCTGGTCAGTAATCTGCTGGACGTATCACGCCTTGACGCCGATGGAATGAAGCTGAATAAGACGAGCCTTCATATATCTGAGATAGTTACCTCTATCAGGGAAAGATTGGACGGTATCACCAAGACACATAAACTCAAGGTGGAAATCCCGCCAGATCTGCCCATCCTATTGTGTGACGAAATGCGTGTTAGTCAGGTAATCACCAATCTGGTGGAGAATGCGGCTAAGTTTTCCTTCGAAGGCAGCGAAATCACTATTGAGGCGAAGGTTGCCGATGAACATGTAGTGATCACTGTTGCTGACCAAGGAGTTGGCATCTCCGCTAAAGATAAAAAGCAACTGTTTAACCGCTTCTTTCAGGCTGATCATATCGTCAGCGGACAGAAGAAAGGGACCGGCCTCGGTTTATGCATCTGCAAAGGCATTGTGGAGGCTCATGGCGGGAAGATCTGGGTGGAGAGCAAGATCGGCAAGGGCTCGATGTTTAACTTCAGCCTGCCCATCGGCAAGAGTGAGACAGCAGATGCCTAAGATCCTGGTCGTTGACGATGAGGAAAACATACGAAAACTGGTAAAGGCAAATCTGGCTGCCGACGGGTATAAGGTGCTTGTGGCCTCTAGCGGAGACGAGGCTTTGAGGCTGGCACAGAAAGAGCATATTGATTTGGTTCTTCTTGACCTGATGATGCCCGGCATGTCAGGTTGGGATGTTCTGATGGCCATCAGAACTTCACCGAAACTTCGGAAAATACCCGTGGTTATCATGACCGCCGCGGTGCCTGAAGGAGAAGAGTACCAGGTCCGCGGGATGAGAACCGATGGCTACCTGGGTAAGCCTTTCACTATTCCTGAGCTACTACATAAAGTAAAGAAGGTACTGGGAGGATGAGAAAAAGTGCATCATCGCTGCATTCTTGTCGTTGACGATGACCCGGCGATAATCAAGCTCCTTTCGGCTAATCTGAAAGCCGAAGGTTACAAGACGCTGTCCGCATTGGATGGTGCCCAGGCGCTGGACATCTTTGAACAGGAGCTACCCGACCTAGTGGTTCTTGATATAATGCTCCCCAAGTTAGATGGCTTCGAGTTGTGCCGCCGCCTGCGGGAGTGGTCCCAAATACCAATCATCATGCTGAGCGCCCGGTATGACGAAGAAGACAAGGTGAAATGCCTAAACCTCGGCGCTGATGACTATATGAGCAAGCCGTTTAGTATCATTGAACTGAGCGCCCGCATAAAAGCCGTATTACGCCGTACGCAGAGTACTGCCACGCCAACACAGCCCTTATTCAGCTCAGGTGACCTCAAGATTGACTTTGTCCAGAGGAAAGTGACCGTTGCCGGGGAGGAGGTCAAGCTGACACAGACGGAGTATAGTCTTTTACAGGAATTAGTGCTTAACGCCGGGAAGGTACTAACCCACGCACAGCTATTAAACAAGGTTTGGGGACCTGAATATATGACGGAGAGAGAGTATGTACACACATTTATCCATCGGTTACGGAAAAAGATTGAGTGCGGTCGGGCGAAACCCAGGTACATAATCGGCGTGCCACGCGTGGGCTATGGGGTGGGAGTAAGCGCCTAACACAGACAGGGGATACTGAAGATAAAGCGGGGGCACCTTAAAACGGTGCCCTTTTTTGTTATTTGTTAAACATTCAGAAAATGTTCAGAATTCCACCACCAGTTTTCAGCGTTTGTTCAGCACCACGGCTGTATCCTGCAAATGAGATGAGGGAATGAAATGGACGAACCGGAAGCTAATAAGAACTGCCTTTCCCTTAGCAGCCATCGTACTACTTATCCCTTGGCCTATTGCCTACGTATACGGTAGTGACGTTGCTGCTGCTGGACAGGCGATCCAGATTCAGGCGGCAGATGCTGTGGCTGCACCAACCTGGACCGTGTTCGGTAACGCAATTGGTGGGGTAAAACCCGGTCACATCTACCAAGAAGATGTGACCGGTATTAACACAGACGTCTTGGTTACCCTTTATCTCACTAACTCATCGGATCTTGTTCATAACTACCGTTACGTGATATTGAAGGTAGGTGTCTATATTGAGACTGATAATGGTGGGTGGGAAAAAGCATCCCGGATTGATGGTGAGCCAATCCAGGATACCTTTATTACGATGCGAAACTGCGAGGTGAAGTTTGTGCTGGTGGGTCTTGCAAGGTACAGGATTACCATTGACGGGGGGAGTTTCTACTCATTCCCCGCGCCTCACGAAGGTAGTCTGTCGCCCCAGTTCTACTTGACCGTGGACCGAACCTGAAGGTTGCACACAATATATTAGACATGAAAAGGAGATACAGTATGACAACACTATTACAGGATATAGATCAGAGTAAGGTCAAACAAGCTTTTGCAGAGCATGACCGCCGCATGAAAATGTTCCGCAAGTCTCACCCTTCTCCTTTAAGAGTTAAACTCTCAAGGCGTGACCTGATATGCAAGCTATGGCCATTGATCGTTGTTAGCACTCCTAAAGAAACCGGAGGAGCAAGACTTCAAAACAGCCCCGCTGGTTGGGCTGCCTACCCTTCGATGTCAATCTTAACGTTACATATTATACACCCAGATTATGGACAACTTAACTAATCATAATTAAGGAGGTTATTAGAAATGAAAAAACGCCCGCTGATTCTGGTAGTAGATGATGAAGAGCCGATACGGAAGCTACTTCGTGTGAATTTGTCTCTGGAGGGATATGGTGTCATCGTGGCACCTGATGGAGAATCGGCGCTGAAACTCTATCAGAAATACGAACCGAATATGATCATTCTGGACATCACGATGCCGGGAATTGACGGTTACCAGGTGCTCGACGTTGTACGCCAGTCCTCTAATATCCCGGTAATTATGCTGACTGCCAAGGATGATATTTTTTCACTGCCAAAAGCCCTGAACAATGGGGCTGATGATTACGTAACCAAGCCGTTCAGTATGTTGGAACTTACGTCCCGCATACGAGCCCATATGAGACGCGCTGCAAATTGGTTACCACAAGCTAGGCAAGAAGCGGCGCTCGGAGTAGTCTAGTTGAAGTGCCTTTGCAAACATGAAATAAAAGATGGGGGGGGAATATGATTGAGTTAAAGGAAGCCAGTGTAAGGCAAATGGAGAAACGGCCAATCATATTGGCTGTAGATGATGAATATCCGATTCTGAAGATATTAGATGCCAATCTTTCCATAGATGGCTATAGTGTTATCACAGCAGCTGATGGTAAACGAGTACTAGAAATCATTGAGGAAAGCAATCCTGACCTGGTTCTTCTGGATATCATGATGCCAGGACTCAGCGGCTTTGAGGTCCTTGAGTTGATAAGAGAACGCTCGACTGTCCCTGTAATTATGCTTACCGCCAGGAGCGATATAAATTCCTTGAAAAGCACGCTGGTAGCTGGTGCCGATGACTACATAACCAAACCATTCAGCTTAGAAGTACTCTCGGCTCGCATTCAAGCGAAGTTGAGGCGTGTCAGAAAACATAATCCTGCGAAATTAATCCCAATGATTGGGCAGGACAACGATCCAGAAATAGGACACATAAGTAGTTAAGTACTGATTTTGGTTTAGCGATGGTGATGAGAGTCGAGTATTGTACCTGTGGTTAAGGGAAATATCGAAAATAGATGCCCGAAATGCGGCGGGTTCTTACTAAATGACTATTGCGAACCCTATTGCCTTTGATGCGGTTCGCCATCAAATCTTAACAACACGGCGTTTAAAGAAACGAAAAAGATGATTCATGAAAGCAGTAGATTAATAATACCTGAACGGAAACGCACTTAATCTATCTTGTACACAGTGATACGTAGCATGCGATAAACAGGAAAGGCGAAAATGCAAATGATATCAAACAAGGTTACGGTGGAAACTGGATACCGCCCGCTTATACTAGTAGTAGATGATGAAGAACCGATTCGGAAGATTTTTGATGCCAATCTTTCTGTCGAGGGATACCGTGTACTAACGGCTAGCGATGGTGTCGCCGCCTTGTGTCTTATGAAGGAACACAACCCCGACCTGATTATCTTGGACATTATGATGCCGGGAAAATCAGGACTTGAGCTACTCCCGGAGGTAAAGGCAATCTACCCGGATACAGCAGTAGTTATGGCTAGTTGTGTTTCGGAGGTAACTACGGCCGTCAACTGCCTGAATAAAGGAGCCTACGACTATATAGTCAAACCATTTAATGTGCCCGATGTATTACTGGCCGTGAAACGCGCTTTGGAAAGAAGGAGACTTTGGCTTAAAGGAGAAGCTTCACAACAAGCCCTGCAGCAGGAGGTTGAAAGACAGTCCAAGAAGATTTACGAGTCTTTCTTAGGGGCTATGGTTGCCTTGGGCTATGCTCTTGAAGCAAAGGATGTCTATACCAGCGGGCATTCACGAAAAGTGTCCGCGTTGTCGAAAGCTCTGGCCACCGAACTCGGTATATCACAAGATAACATTGAGAGAATACGCTTAGCCGGGCTATTGCATGACATTGGCAAGATAGGAATACGGGAATCCGTTCTAAACAAACCAGGCAGACTCACCGATGAGGAGTACAACCAAATAAAACCACATCCGCAGATAGGGGTAAGAATATTAGCACCTATCGTGGAGGACACAAGTATCCTGGATATAGTCAGGCATCATCATGAACGCTACGATGGCAAGGGGTACCCTGACAGCTTGCGGTGTAATGAAATACCTATCGGTGCCAGTATTCTAGCGGTAGCCGACACATATGATGCTTTGACTTCATCCCGCCCATATCGCGAGGCCATGTGCTCTGAAAAAGCCTGTAAAGAAATCGCGCGCTGCAGCGGCAGCCAGTTTGTCCCCGAGGTATCTGAGGTCTTCCTGAACAACTGCCCTAAGCTACTCGATTCGGTGAGGTGGTCCCCGAAATTCGGACAGGTTGTTAAGGTTGGGTTTTGCTCCTTAAAATAAAAGAGGAAACAGGAGGAGCAGAACATGAAGAATCGCAGGAAACACAGCCCATCGTTCAAGGCCAGGGTAGCCCTGGAAGCATTAAAGGGTGAAGAGACGATAGCCGAGTTGGCCAATCGCTTTGAAGTCCACCCCAGCCAAATCCGGGCCTGGAAGAAAGCGCTGGCAGAAAATGCTGCTGGTATCTTCGGCGGTGACGGTGAGCAGTATAAGAAAAGTGATCAGCAACTCGTGGCACAGCTTTATCAGCAGATCGGCCAGCTCAAGGTGGAAAGGGATTTTCTCGACAAAGCTTTGGGTCGTTGAGCGTAGAGCGGCGGCGTGAGGTGGTCGACCATCGGCATCCGTCGCTCTCAATCGTACGCCAATGCCGGTTACTGGATATCAGCCGCTCTGGCGTGTACTACCAGCCGAAAGGAATCTCTGAGGATGACCTTGTTCACATGAAGCTGATTGACCGCCAGTATCTGGCTACGCCGTTTTACGGGGCACGAAAGATAGCTGCGTGTCTGAAGGGACATGGTCACCTGGTCAACCGGAAACGTGTCCGGAGACTGATGTGCCTGATGGGGC
>CAZYRA010000040.1:0-4643 GCA_964649385.1 uncultured Dehalococcoidales bacterium
ACACCAGAACCGACACCAACACCAGAACCGACACCAACACCAGAACCAGGACCAACAGGTGAACCCATCAAATTAGGAGTACCGGTACCGCTAACCGGTTACATGGCTTCCGACGGGTTCGATTCACGTGATGGGATAATACTAGCGGTAGAAGACATTAACGCGGCGGGAGGACTGGCAGGTAGACCGGTAGAAGTTATCACCTTTGACGCGAAAGAGCTGCTGGCGGAAACAGCTGCTGCTGCCGCCGAAAAACTGATTGTCGGAGACGAAGTGGATGCCCTGGTATGCTGTTACTTCGATGAAGCGGGCACTGATACTTTTGGCAAGTATAGCCCTCCTTTCCTGCATGCCCCCGGTTCTCAAGCTTGTATAAACCTTATTAATGACAACGGTTACACGAATGTTTTTATCGCCGCTCATTTGGCTGACGTTACCGGTGCCAATTGTGTCAAAACAGCCTTATCAGTCGCCGAGGCAACCGGCTACGAGTGGCCCAATAACAAGATTGTAATATTGAATGGCCCCTGGGAATGGAGTTACGACAATGCAAGAGGAGCCGCGGAAGCGGCGGAAGCCGCCGGTTGGGAGGTAGTTGACAGTATCGAGGTTGCCCTTGAAACCAGGGAATGGGGAGGTATATTATCCAGAATAAGGCCACTTGAACCAGCCCTTATATTCATGGAAGCCTGGGATGCCGGCTGTCTGGCTTCTTTTTCCCTTCAATTCCAGCAGAACCCGACAAACACAGTAATCGTCCATTCACAGGCATGTTTAATGCCTGATTATATGAGTATAATGGGTGATAAAGCTGAAGGGATACTTGCGGGAGGAAGAGCTGATGCTATCCCCGGCCCGGAACGGGACGCCTGGAGAGCAAGATTTGAAGAGAGATTTGGCAGGGCAGCGGGGTTGGGTGTGACAGCCAACAGCTACGATATGGCTATGCAATGGGCAGAAGCTGTCAAGATTGTGGGAGACCCCTCAGACCATGCTGCTGTCTGCGACGCAATTAAGAACAATCCCTATGAGGGCCTCTGTGGAACGTACCGCTACTCTGACGAATACTATGTACCATCCGCTGACGACCGCCCGGTAACTCTATACCAGGTGAGAGATGGCGATTGGCTTCCCATCGGTGTGTTTGATGAACCAATTGAAGGGGTATCGTTTCAGGTTCCACCCTGGATAGAATAAGAGAGATAAGTTGATCAATAGTATGGGGGTGGGGCTATATTAAGGTCTGTCCTGCCCCCATACTAACAGAGAGAAGTAATCATGAAGATTCTCCAGATTGAGAGCTTGACCCAGCGTTTTGGTGAACTGGCTGCTGTAGATAACCTGAGCTTTGAGATGGAAGAGGGCGAGATATTAGGTATCGCCGGACCTAATGGCGCCGGCAAGAGCACGCTGTTTAATTCCATTACCGGGTTCTACAAGTATACCGGGGATATCTATTTTAATAATGAAAAGATAAGCCGCCTCAGACCACACCAGATCTGTCACAAGGGGATTGCCCGCACGTTTCAGATTCCTCATCTCTTCCTGACACTGCCTATCCATGAGAATTTGAGGGTCGGAGCACATTTCGGAGTGCGCTCACATGGGGCAGAAGAAGAAGAGGCCAACATGAATGACGTAATGAGCCTCTTGGGATTACAGGGGAAAGAGGATATCATTACCGCTAACCTGAATCTTTTCGACAAAAAGCTCACTATGTTAGCCGCCGCTATGGCTACCAAACCAAAGCTGTTACTGGTAGATGAACCAACCGCCGGCTTGAGTCCCACCGAGACCAGGGACCTTGTCGCCTTATTTAAGAAAATCAATAAAGAATTAGGCTTAACCATAATAATTATTGAGCATATGATGAAGGTAATTACCGAGCTCTCACAGAGACTGCTGATCATGGTAAACGGGAGGAAAATAGCTATCGGTCCTCCGGCGGAAGTCACTAAAGATGAGAAGGTAATCGAGATTTACCTGGGAAGGGGTAAGCATGCTTAGTGTGGATAAGATAAACAGCTTCTACGGTGAATTTCGTGTTCTATATGACGTTTCACTTCAGGTAAACGATGGTGAACTTATCGTTGTCTTTGGTCCTAATGGTCATGGAAAGAGTACTCTACTCAAAACGATCTGCGGCCTGCACCACCCTGTCTCCGGCTCTATCAGCTTTGACGGGAAGGAAATAACCGGGCTGCCGACCTTAAAGCTTGTTGAGATGGGCGTCGTTTACATCGCTGAGGACAGGCACCTTTTCCCCCAGATGACGGTGCTGGAAAACCTGAAACTGGGCGCTTATAACACCAACGCCCGGTCTAAAGAGGCTGAGAGCCTTGATTATGTCCTTAAACTATTCCCCAGATTGACAGAACGAATGGATAAGCAGGCTCAGACCTTAAGTGGCGGCGAGGCACGGATGCTGGCTATCGGTCGGGGCCTAATGTCCAACGCCAAGTTCCTGGCCATAGATGAGCCGTCCCTTGGGTTGGCACCTAACCTCAGGGCTGAGGTGTTTAAGAAAATTAGCGATATCAACAAAGGCGGCATTACGGTGCTTATGGTGGAGCAGGATATTACCGAGGCTTCAGAGTACGCCGATAGAATCTATCTCGTCGAGGACGGCAGGATTGTATTCGAAGGTACTGAAGAAGAAGTCTCCAAGAACGAACATGTAAGGGAAGTCTTCCTGGGGATATAGCAAAGGAATGTGGTGGAACTGAGCTTAGGAGGAAAGAGTGATTAGGTCACAAGGGGTACCAATATGGGCGCGATAGCTGAGACATTGTTCGGCGGAATAACAATCGGTTCAGCATACATCATAGTGGCTCTAGGTTTAGCGATAGTCTACGGGGTCTCAGATGTAATGAATTTCTCTCATGGGTCCTTGATTATGCTATCCGCCTATGTTGCCTGGTTCTTATCTTCCACAGTACTTGCCGGGTTGCCTCTTCCGGTACTATTTATCGTTGTACCTCCAATTATGTTTGGGGTAGGCATGTTAATTGAACGAGGCATCCTCCGTCCCCTGCGTAGACAACCAAATTGGGCGACTACCGCAATTGTTGTCACCCTAGGCTTCGCTCTAGTAATAAATAATTCTCTCCTTGTTATCTTCGGTCCTTTAGGAAGGTATATACCTCCCATGCTGGAACAAGTTATAACTATCGGTGGCTTTACCACTACTGGAAATAGAATACTGATTATGGGAGTAGCTGCAGCTTTGGTGGTTGGTCTGGTATTTTTCCTCAAAAAAACCAGACTGGGCCTATCCATGCGAGCAGTGCCGCAAGATATAGTAGGCGCCAACATTGTGGGTATCCCGTCCGACAGAATCTTCAATATCACTTTTGGATTATCGGCAGCCTTGGCAGCAATTGGTGGCATATTTATGGGTTCCATATACCTACTAGCCCCTGAGGGGGGATGGACCCTTTTCATAAGGGCATTCGTAATCGTACTGCTTGCCGGTGCGGGTAGTATAACGGGAGTTGTTGTTGCCTCCTTTATTCTGGGGATATTAGAGAGCATAGTCCAATGGCAGTTCGGTAGCCTCTGGATAATGCCTTTCTGGTTTGTAGCCTTTCTGACAATAATGTCAGTGAGACCAAGAGGCTTGTTCGGCATCAGGTAGTAGAAGGGTTTTTTATGAAAATAGAATTATCCAGAAAGAAACTATTGAATTTTGGGATTCCGGTACTTATTTTGTGCCTGGTTCCCGTTTTTCTCGGTGGTAGTCCGCACCTTATGCATATTTTGATAATGTGCCTGATTTGGGCTATAGTAGCTACAGCCTGGGACCTCGTTATAGGATATGGCGGTATCTTTTCCGTCGGTCAGATTGCCTTTTTCGCTATCGGCGCTTATACATCAGCACTGATGACAAAAGTTGGAGTAAACACTCTGGGTCTAGGAATATCCCCCTGGCTCGGGATTCTAATGGCCGGTATTGTGGCTGGTCTGGTTGGCTTCCTGATTAGTTTACCCAGCTTAAGACTTAAGGGTGCCTACGTAGCTCTGGTGACTTTTGCCCTTCACGAAACCCTGCCGCCTTTAGTCAGGGCAGGGCAACCAATCGGAACCGGTGGGGTAGGTAGTCTTGTCGGTATACCCCCTCTTCAACTAGGAAGCTACATCTTCACTCCTATGGACAGAATCCCTTCGTATTGGGTTGCTCTTGCTATATTCTGTGCATTGATGTTTGCAGTTTACAAGATTATTAATTCCCGGTTTGGGTTAGCATACGTTGCTCTACGCGATGATGAACCCTTTGCCAGAAGCCTGGGAATCAATATGTATCGCTCTCAGGTAATGTTATTCGCCATTTCCGCCTTCATCACAGGTATAATGGGGGGCTTTTACTCTCACTACCTCGGTCTCATTTCGCACGGGGTATTGGGGCTCGACATCTTCGTACTGGTTCTAGTTATGGTTATAGTTGGCGGTATGGGGAGGTTCCCCGGAGCGGCAATAGCTGCCTTTATTTTCACCTTTGCCAATGAACTCCTGCGACCACTAGAGGGATTCCGTGCCATCATATTAGGAGGGATAATAATTGCGGTAGTAATTCTTAGCCCTCAAGGCCTGATGGGAATTCCTGACCTCGTTAGGGGTTTTTTCAGGCGAAGAAAACCAGCTAT
>CAZYRA010000040.1:4743-9448 GCA_964649385.1 uncultured Dehalococcoidales bacterium
TTGAGGGAAACACCGATTTGTCCCTTTTCTATACTTATTTCGTCACCCAGTGTTCTCTCCTTATTTGTGACGCTCCCTGTCCAGGGTATTTGATAGCTATGGGTTACACTCCTATGACTAGACAGGTAAGATTAGGGAGGGCTGGCGGGGTAATCCATTGTTCTCCTGAATAATCACTGATTCCTCAAATTCGGTCAGTTTTACAAGGCTTGACAAAGAGAGCCCGCTCATTCAATAATTACGTTCACTACTGAAAGCAGACTTCCCTCAGTTAAATGAAGGGCATTTACCGAAAGTGCAAGGGGAGGGGTGACTATCGGACTCTAAGCATAATGAACTCCCTGTATTGACTAGCATTTAGTGATGGATAATAGTGGTGGATAATAGCATATAGTGGTGATGACTGCGGGTGAGTGATGCTGTATACTTGTAGACTAAGTGCTGTAAGAACTCTCAGAATAAGGAGGGTGAATAATAAGGAAAGAATTACTAAACCTGTAAGAGATATTAGGTAAGTTTGGCTACTATAATAACTCAATGAATAAGGAGGACTTAGTGAGAACAAAAGGTTTGCTTAAGCTGATTATTGGTTTTAGTCTGGTAGCGGTACTGGTAATAAGTATCCCCCTGATGAGTGGCTGTACCAGCCCGGCCCCAACACCGGAGCCGACACCAACGCCAGAGCCAACCCCGACTCCAGAGCCAACGCCGACTCCAGAACCAACGCCAACACCGGAAGTCAAGGAATATAACATTGCCTTCGTGGGACCGATGTCAGGCCCAGCCGCCGGGTGGGGGCTACCAGGAACCACTGGCCTTCAAATTATGGTGGATAACATCAATGCTGAAGGCGGTCTGAAAATTGGCGATGACATCTACATGTTTAATCTCTATACTTTCGATACCGAGGCTATCGGTAGCCTGGCGCTTCAGGGTGCCAAGCAGATGATCCTGGAGAATGATGTAAGAATCATCAATACCCTCGGTGGCGCGGAGACTGACGCTATCGCGCCATTCTGTGAAGAGCATAATGTGGTCTATATGCCAATAATGCAAGATACCCTGCCTTCCCGGCCGTTATGCATCGTCGGCGAGGCCAATTCCAAGGGCGACCCATCGCGGGCAAGGTATCTTAAGGAAACCTACCCTGAGATTGAGACCGTTGCTATTGCCAGCCAGGATGATCCCGTCGGCCGCATCACCAATGCTTTTGAAATCGGTGCCTGGGAAGCGATGGGGGTTGATGTAGTTTATGAAAGCTACATCTCAACGGAAACCGTTGACTTTGCACCTATCGTGACTGCCATGATGGCTGAGGATCCTGACGTCTTAAGCTGGGGTTGCTCCTGGCCTGATTTCGACTGCTTCCTAAGCGAACAGGCCTTCCTCCAAGGCTTTGAGGGCTATATCTGCTCGAACTTTGTCGTCACAGACTGCGTCGCCTCTAAGGTAGATCATGAGTGGATGGAAGCTTCAGTACTTCTTGAGGGATATCCCGATATTGACGACCCCTGGTTTGGCGAGGGTTCCAAACAGTGGGCATTTGCGGACGAGTGGCAGGCCAGATATGGAGCGGGAGCTCCTGAAGACGTTGGCTACCCGATGGACGGCATCGCCTGGGACTACATGGTAACCGATGAGCCATACATCCGTGCCATGCAGGGTGCCGGTACTACGGACCCTCATGAGGTAATTGCCTGGATGAGAGACCCTGCGAACTGGCCCCTTGAGTGCATCCTGGGAGACGCTGTCATGAGTGGCGAAGCCCAGTTCGGCATCAATAACCAGATTACTCCCCATCTATTCTTGACTGCCGAAATAGAGGAAGGTGGACAGATGAAGAAACGGATTGTTGCCGAATACGATGATTATTGGGAGTGGTTTGAAGCAAACAAGGAAACCATCATGGGCGCCGCCGAAGAGCGGGGAACAGCCTTCTTTCAGCGTTAACAATGCTAGCGGGGGCGGCAAAAATGCCGCCCCCTTTTTGTAAACCCTTTTAGACAAATGCAACCTTAAATCTGCCGCAGGTAGGAGTTAGTAGCAGGTGGAATTTGACCTCGCACTACAAACAGCCGCTAATGCTGGTATTTTGACCTGTATCTATGCATTGATTGCCGTGGGCTTGGCAATCATGTTCGGTGTCATGAAGATGGCGAATATGGCCCACGGCGAATTCTATATGGTCGGTGCCTATTGCGTCTATCTCCTCTATGCAGTAGCTGGCTGGCCCTTCCCGGCCGCGGTGATCGGCGGCATAGCGATTGTCGCTGGCTTAGGCTTGGTCGTAGAACGAGCCATCTTCCGACCGCTACGAGGGCAGGTGGTTGTCGGTTATATCGCCACAGCCGGGTTAATGTTTATGCTCCAGGTCGGTATGGGCCAAATCTTTGGAGTGGGACGACCGGAGATAGTTCCTACTTACCTTACGGGATCGGTTGGATTCCTGGGCACAATTGTCGGCTCACAAAGATTGCTCGTGGTGCCGGCCGCCGTTGCCGCACTTTTGCTGTTGTGGTTTTTCCTTCATCGGATGAAAGCGGGGCGGGCGCTTCGTGCCGTCGCTCAGGACCCGGAGGCAGCCGCTCTGCAGGGAATCAGCATCGACCGAATGTCCGCTCTCGCTATAGGTATCGGCTCAGCTTTTGCCGGACTGGCCGGCGGGCTAATGGCACCGGTGTACCCGGTTACCCCCTATATGGGGCATGCCGTCATCCTCATCGCTTTCATTATAGTCATTGTCGGCGGCCTGGGCAGTATTATGGGGGCAGTCATCGCTTCGGTGATCTTCGGTTTTATCTACACCTTCGTAACCACAATAGCGGATGGAGTGCTTGCCTCTATCATTGGCGTTATAGTGATGCTCGTCGTGCTGGCAATTAAACCTACGGGGTTATTAGGCCGTGTCAAAGCATAATCCACGACAGATAGTACTGGTGGCAGTATTCGCCCTTCTGGCTGTTATGCCGCTCTGGCTCAGAGCTTACCATACTGAGGTTCTGATCATCCTCTTCATCAATATTATCCTCGCCGTTAGTTTCTACATAATTGCCCAGACCGGAGAATGGTCGCTGGCGCATGTGGTTATGATGGGAGTGGGAGCGTATTCCAGTGCCCTGTTTACCTCGCGGCTGGGCATCCCTGTCTTCGCCTCGATACCAATTGCTGCTTTAGTTGCGGCCGGAATAGGGCGGCTAATAAACTATCCGCTGGTAAGAATGACTGGGTTCGGTTTTTTCATCGGCTCTTTTGCCGCCGGGGAAGCCATCCGCTTGACCTGGGTGCGAATGAGGTATCCTTTCGGCGGCGTCCGCGGCCTGATCAACATCCCAACCCCGGGAACCATCTCCGTGGCTGGTTTCGCCGTAAACTTCAGCCATGCCATCCCATACTATTTGATGACACTGGGAGTGATGGCGGTGTCTCTGTTTTTCATGTACCGAATCGATAAATCTCGCCTGGGGGATACCTTTAGAGCCATCCATTCAGACCCTGATTTAGCGGGGAGCGCCGGCATAAACATTACCTCATACCGAAATCAAGCCTTCATGATCGGTTCACTCTTCGCCGGCCTCGCTGGCGCCCTGCTGGTTCACCGCATGGGGTCAGTTGACCCCCACGGGTTCTCTATCACCACGATGGTCTACCTGCTCGTCTGGGTGGTGGTGGGCGGCACTGGTAGCTTTATTTCGCCCATAATCGGGGTCTCTGTGATGACTGCGATCTTTGAGGGAGCACGTGGGCTGGCCCAATGGAGGCCTTTCCTCTTCGGCGCTATCCTGATCTTGATGCTCATTTTCGTACCTGGGGGGTTAGGGAGTCTGATTCCCAAGGTTCAGGAACGATACAAAAAGCTACGCAGCGGCTAACCGGTGAAACGCTCCCTACGGTAAGGCCGTGGGTCACCACGGAGAATATCTTTCCTCTTTTAGACAATCATTGACTCCCCAAAGTCATATTGGAGGTCTCTTGGTATTGGTCCCTGGGATATCTATACGTGGGAAGCTCCTTTGGTCTATGACCTTGAATATCGTGGTAAGCCGGCTCAAACAAGGGAAAGACTAGCCGTTACCCGGTTGGGAGAAAAACTATATCTGGAGCTCTATCAACCTATTAGTAATGACTCTTGCTACTGGGAATTCCTAAACGAGCGTGGGGAGGGCGTCCACCATTTAAGCTTTGCTGTTTCCGATGTAGATGATGCAACTAAGCGGATGACCGAGCAGGGCTTCACATGCTTACAGAGAGGATGCTGGGGAGATAATGGTGCCTATGCCTATATGGATATGAAACCCCTTCATGTCATCTGGGAAGTATACCGTAAACCGGATAGTTTGGGTATAGAACCTACTCGCTACCCATAAATGAATAGAATAATCCACGTCATTATTGGCCAACCCCATACTATAGCCTCATCGCAAGTAAACGGGCAAACTGAATAGCCTACCCTATCAATCTATATTATCTTACATCTTCTCTATCTGCTATTGTTTAGACCTACCAGGGTGTGGGGTCACTAAAGCCTGATTGCTTCTCTTCCCTCAAATGCCTTCTCAAAAAACTCGGCGGATACTCTGTAATTGGGGGCGAACGGGTGGTATAATTAGCCTAGAGGGCAAAAAAGCAGGGTGATAGCCGTGCATGAGGCAGTGCTCTACGAGAAGCTGGCGCAGCAGAGGGTAAGGTGTAATACCTGTCAGTGGCG
>CAZYRA010000041.1:0-9306 GCA_964649385.1 uncultured Dehalococcoidales bacterium
AAGGGAGCTTTTGTTGACTGATACCAGACGTAGAGTAAGGATAGCCGTTGATGCAGTGGGTGGTGATTATGCCCCTGGGGAGATAGTGGAAGGGAGCTCTTGTTGACTGATACCAGACGTAGAGTAAGGATAGCCGTTGATGCAATGGGTGGTGATTATGCCCCTGGAGAGATAGTGAAGGGGGCTGTGGCTGCTGCTGAGAAGGGGGATGTCGAACCGGTACTGGTTGGCCCCCTTAATATCCTGGAAGCAGAGTTGGCTAAGTATAGTGTGTCCGGTCTACCGATTAGTTGTGTTAATGCCGATAGTTTCATCAAGGAAGAAGAAAACCCGGCCCTGGTAGTTCGCCGCAATCCCAAATCATCAATTGCGGTAGCCGCCAGGATAGTAAAGGAAGGTAAGGCGGACGGCCTGCTCGGGGCTACCGCTACCGGCTCACTGATTACCAGTGCTCTGCAATCCCTCGGTATGATAGATGGAATAGCTCGCCCGGTCATCGGCGGGGTCTTAAGCGGCCTTGCTCCCAAGACGGCGATATTTGACCTTGGTGTCAATATGGACTGTAAACCGCAGCACCTGCTTACCTTTGCCATCATAGGTACTGTTTATGCTAGAATGTTTATGGATATCCAAAATCCCACGGTAGCCTTGTTGAATGTCGGTAAGGAGGAGAGTAAAGGCAATCGGGTGGTCAGGGAGGCTTACTCACTTCTGAAAGAGAGCGGCTTGAATTTCATCGGCAATATCGAGGGTAGTGGCGTTCTTGCCGGGGATGCTAATGTTATTGTCTGTGATGCCTTTGTCGGCAATGCCATTATGAAGCTATGTGAAGGCTCTATCGGTGCCATGGGCGGTTATTTTAAAAGCAAGATGAAGAGTCATCCCTTGATTGGTTGTCTTCTGAAAGGGAGGATTAAGGGTTTGCTGAAATCGCTGGTCTCATCGGACAGTGCCGGTGGTGGTCTCATCTGGGGTATCGATGGGGTAGTGCTTAAGATACATGGCCACAGTCAGGCTGCGGAGGTAACCACAAAGCTGGGTCAGGCCAGGATGGCGGTGGAGAGGGGTATGGTGGGCTGTCTAAAAACAGAGTTAAGCAAGATAATAGAACATACCAATTAACATATTAATTAAGGAAAGGAGTTACTATGGCTAGTGCTGAGGAAACCATCAAGGATATTATTGTTAAGATTGTGCATTGTGACCGGGAAATTCTTACTCCGGAGGCTACCTTCCAGGATATGAAGGCCGATTCTCTGGATATGGTGCAGGTGCTGGTGGCCCTGGAAGATGAGTTCGGCATCGAGATACCTGACGAAGAGGCTCAGAAATTCAAGAATTTTGGTGATTTTGTTTCTTTTGTTGAGGCGCGTGTAGCTGAGAAAAAATAATGCTTAGAGGTAAGGTTGCTTTAGTAACCGGTAGCTCTCGCGGCATTGGTAGGGCAATAGCTTTGAGGCTGGCTCAAGAGGGCGCCGATGTTGTCGTTAACTACTTCCGCCGGCGTGAAGCCGCCGAGCAAACGGCTCGGGATATCGAAAAGCTTGGCGTAAACGCCATGGTCATTCGTGCTAATGTCGGCGATACGGATAAGCTAAATGAGATGTTCGACACTATTGCCTCCAGCTTCGGCCGGCTGGATATATTCGTTAATAATGCCGCCTCCGGTCTGCCCCGCTCCGCCCTCGACCTGGATGCCAAGGGTTGGGGATGGACGATGGATATCAATGCCAGGGCATTTCTCCTCGGCGCCCAGCGGGCGGCCGGACTGATGGAGGGGAGGGGCGGTAAAATGGTCGCCATCACCAGTTTGGGCTCGAAGCTGATGTGGCCCGGCTACATCGCTGTAGGGGTATCCAAGGCAACTCTTGAGGCCCTGATGCACTACCTGGCGGTAGAACTGGCGCCGAAAGATATCTGCGTCAATGCGGTAAGCGGTTCATTTGTGAATACAGAGGCTGGTTTGATCTATGCCGAGGGGGGGGGAGAAGTGGGTGAAGATGCTCCCTGGAAGACGACCCCTGCGGGCAGGATGGTCAGTCCTGAAGATATCGCGGGTGTAGTGGCTTTTCTGTGCAGTAGCGACGCTTTTATGATAAGAGGACAGATAGTTACTATTGATGGAGGCTTCTCATTAGCCGCTCTTAGTCCTAAGGATAAAGGAGGCGAGAAATGAAGGTGCAGCGAGTAGTAGTTACTGGAATGGGTACTGTTTCTCCCATCGGCTTGAATGTCGAGGATTACTGGAAGAACCTGTCGGCGGGGAAATCGGGGGTTGGTCTTATCAGCAAGTTTGACGCCACTGATTACCCGGTCAAGGTAGCCGCTGAGGTAAAGGGCCTTGACCCGACTAAGTATATGGATCTGAAAACTGTTGAGCGGACGACGAGGACGATTCATTTCGTTGTCCCGGCGGCTAAGGAAGCGGTGGCTTCGGCCGGGCTGGATATGGCCCGGGAGCAGGCGGAGCGGGTAGGTATCGTCAGTGCCAACATGCAGGAAAACCGGTATGTCTCCGAGGGTTTTAACGTCCTTGCTAAACGGGGGCCGAGAAGGGTTGACCCGCTGTTCTTTACCAAAGGAGCGCCCAGCATAGTGTCCCTGCAGCTGGGAATGTTGTTCGGGGCGCGGGGTCCCAGCACCAGTGTGAACAGCCTCTGTGCCAGCGGTGCTGATGCGATAGGGTGTGCCTTGAATTTTATCCGCCTGGGTTATGCCGACGTAATGATTGTCGCCACCTCCGATGCTTCCCTGGATGAAATGACGGTAGCCGCGCTGAGTGTGATAGGAGCTTTGAGTAAGGAACCGGACCCGGACAAGGCCAGCCGCCCATTTGACCTTAACCGTAGCGGCTTCATTTATGCCGAGGGGTCTGGAGTAATGATATTGGAGAGCTACGAGCATGCTGTGAAGAGGGGAGCGCCCATTCTGGCTGAGTTAGCCGGGGCTGGCTGGACCTTTGATGCCTATGACACCACCGCTCCCTATCCGGCTACCGAGGCGACAGCGATGAGAATCGCTATCCAGAACGCCGGACTGGGGCTGGAGGATGTCGATTGTATAAATGCCCATGGTACCAGCACTAGGCTGAACGATGTCAGTGAGACTAAAGCCATCAAGATGGTCTTTGGGGAAAGGGCTTACCAAATCCCCGTCACTGCCCACAAGTCTATGTATGGCCATATGCTGTCTGCCGGCGGTCTTGTTGAGTCGATTGGTGCGGTATTGGCCATCAGCCGCGGGGTTATTCCACCCACCATCCACTATGAGACACCTGACCCGGATTGTGATTTGGACTATGTACCCAATGTAGCCCGCCGGGAGCAGGTAAATGTCTGCCTGAAGAATAGCTTTGGTCTTGGCGGGCAGAACTGCTGCCTCGTTTTTAAAAAGTTTAAGGAGGCTTAAGATGGGTAACAATGCACCATTGGAATTAGAGGACAAGGTATCACTGGTAACCGGAGCTTCCCGTGGTATAGGTAGAGCCATAGCTCTTAAGCTTTCCAGCCGGGGAGCCAGGGTGGTCATTAACGACGTAGCTAAAGAAGCTGCCGAGAGAGTGGTTGACGAGATAAAGGAGCAGGGTGGGGATGCTTTTGCCATTGAGGCAGATGTGAAAGATAGCGCGGCTGTTAAGGCTATGTTGGACGAGATAACCGGCCGCTGGGAGAGAATTGATATCCTGGTGAATAATGCCGGTATTAACCGGGATACCCTATTGCTCAAGATGTCCGATGAGGCATGGGACGCCGTTATTGATACCAATCTGAGGGGTGCCTATGCCTGTACCAAGTTTGCCCTGCGCTCTATGATGAGGCAGCGGTGGGGGCGTATCGTCAGCCTGGCTTCAATCGCCGGGATAATGGGTAATGTTGGGCAGGCCAACTATGCAGCTTCGAAGGCGGGTATCATTGCCTTTACCAAGAGTGTGGCTAAAGAGGTGGGTGCACTTAACATAACTGTTAATGCGATTGCACCGGGTTTTATTGTTACCGATATGACGGATAGAGTACCGGAAGAGGCGCGGGAGGCTATCCTTAAGATGACGCCGCTAAGGCGTTACGGTCAACCGGAAGAGGTAGCCGAACTGGTGGCTTTTCTGGCCAGCGAACGGGCCACTTTTATTACCGGGCAGGTTATTGCCATTGATGGTGGTGTTACTTAATAAGCGGGTTCTTTGGTTAATACTCAGGGGAGATATAGTGCGGACTGAGTAACACTCAGTCCGCCTTTTTGTCTTTCTTTACATACCCATGCCGGGTATACAGCCCTGACGGCCGGCGCCGGGTCCCGCCTGCTGCATATTTACCTTCATCCATTCCTGGAGGCCTTCCCTGCCCTTGGCAAGCGGCTCTTTCATCTTCTCCGTGTTTATCCCGGAGATATAGCTGGTTGTCTTGTACCTTTTTGCGGTATCCATCTGCTGGTTAAAGTCCTCCGCCATTTTGAAGAAGTTGGAGACGCTGCTGCGTGTCGCGTCGTCGAGAAAGCCGAGCTTAGCGTTGTTTCGCTGCCAACTGGCTATCTTGAACTTTATGGGGCGAACCTCGGAGCCGAATCGCTCCATAATTCCCTGGTCGGCATTCAGGTCGCTGAGAAGACCGGAAGCTATGTCTTGAGGTGTAGTTTCTGTTTTGCGCCGCTTCATAACAAAACTAAATACAATAAGACCGATGAGCGGTATGATCATTGTCCACTGACTGGTACCCTCACCGCCAAAAATATCAAACATATGTTACTCCTTCTAATTTAGGTGATGCGTAATATCTTATTAAACCAGATTATCGGTGATATGTCTAGTTAACCTTCCTGAGCAGCAGGCAGATATTGCGGGAGAAGAACTTGAAGCGGTGCTGATAGGAGCTTTCCGGGAAGGATTTCACTACTTCGAAGCCGGCCCGGCGGGCTAAATTCTCCAGTTCCGGGTAGGAAAACAGGTAGTAATAGCGCTCAAGTGTCTTACCTCCGGTCCGCCAGGGTACGGTTACCTCTTTTGGCTTAAACCAGAAGCGGCGCTGCCAGCGGTTCCATACCGTGACAATGGCTTCGGCGCCGGGTGCCAGCACTCGCCATAGCTCACCGAGTGCCCTCTGCTGCTCTTTCTCCCCCTTGATATGGTGGTAGGTGGCTATTGCGATCGCCCAGTCGAAGCTCCGGTCGGAGAAGGGGAGGCAGCCGACATCAGCCAGCGACAGGTTCACGGTGAGGTCAAATTTCCGGCAGTATCTTCGCGCCCCCTTTATCATCTCGGGTGAAAAGTCCACGCCGTACAGTTCGAAACCCTTATGGAAGGGGAGGAAATCAGGGCCATGAGCACAGCCGAGGTTAAGCAGCTTGCCCTGCCGCCACCTCTGCGCCAGCGCTTCCAACTCAGTGCGGAAGATGGACCAGTGCCTGAAGTTATACCAGCCCGGTGCTATACGGTCAAAAATGTCTCTGTTTGTTGTCATAAGCCAGAATTTGCTAAACTTAGTATGAGTATACTATGAAGAAATCTACCAGGACAATCTCCGGGGTCACCCCGCTGGCCGTGATGACCCGGCCGATGAAGTGTCCCGGCCAGTGCATCTGCTGCCCCACCTACCCGGAGGTACCCCAGAGCTATACCCCTGAGTCACCGGCGGTACTCCGGGCGATAGGCTGCGGGTATGATGCGGCGGAGCAGGTCAGGCTGAGGTTACGGGTGCTCTCCGGGATGGGTCACCCCACCGATAAGGTCGAGCTGATAGTGATGGGGGGCACCTTCCTGGCCGCCCCTGTCGAGTATCAGTACCAGTTTATTAAGGACTGCTTCGATGCCCTGAATGGTGAGGTCTCGACCACACTGGAAGAAGCCAAGCGGCTTAACGAAGGGACGGTCCATCGCTGTGTCGGCCTCTGTATCGAGACCAGGCCTGACTGGTGTGGGCCCGAGGAGATAGCCCGGATGCTGGCCTTTGGTGCTACCAGGGTGGAGCTCGGCGTCCAGGCCCTGGATGATGATATCTACCGTCTTATCCGGAGGGGACACAGTGTGTCGGATGTCATCCGGGCCACCAGGCTGCTCAAGGAGTACGGTTTTAAGGTGCATTACCACTGGATGCCGGGGCTGCCCGGCTCGACTCCGCAGTTCGACCTGGAGATGGCGAAGAGGCTGTTCAGTGATTCCGACTTCAGGCCGGACGGCCTGAAGCTCTACCCAACCATGGTAGTAGCCGGTACCGAGCTGGAGCAGTGGTACCGGGAGGGGCGCTATCTGCCCTACGATGACGAGACGATGATTAACCTCATCGTTGAGATTAAGTCCATCGTCCCCGCCTATGTCAGAATCTCCAGGGTACTCCGTGATATTCCGGCTCAATATATTGTGGGTGGTTTGAAGGACTCACTGCGGGGTGAAGCGAAGCGGCGTATGAAAGAGCGGGGAATCGAGTGCCGCTGTATCCGGTGTCATGAGTACGGCCACCGCGCCCGGGACAAGCGGGAGATGGGTGAGCCACGGATGTTAAGGATGGACTATCAGGCTTCCGGTGGCAGGGAGGTCTTTCTGTCCTTTGAGGATAGTAATGAAACGCTCTTCGGCCTGCTGCGGATGAGGGTTCACTTAAAGCTGCCGGGCGGGTTAGGGCAGGAACTCGGGGAGAGGCCTGCCATAATCAGGGAGCTTCATGTATACGGGCCGGAGATTCCGCTCGGGGGGCGAGATCCGGAGGCGGCTCAGCACCGGGGCCTGGGGAGGGCACTACTTGCCGAAGCCGAGCGCATCGCCGCTGGTGAGTTCGGGGTGCGTCAGATAGCGGTCTTAAGCGGTGTTGGTGCCAAGGAGTACTACCGTTCCGAGTTCGGCTACCGGGCGCAGGGTGATTATATGGTCAAGGCTCTTGTCTCCGCTCAAGCTGTGCCAGCCGAGCCTCTCCGGTGCCGAAGTGATGGGCTACCTCATGCCTTACCACCCTTGTATCCGGTCCCTGATTTCATCTTCGCCCCGGCATAGAGCCTCGATAGGTTTCTGGAAGATGGTTATCTTATCCGGCGCTACCAGCCCGTAGCCCCGCCCTCTCCTGGTCAGCGGTACGCCCTGGTAGAGCCCCAGCAGTGTGTGCCCCTGCTTCAGCCGGGCACTATCCAACTGTATCCGGGATGGCCACTCCTCGACCACCACGTCAACGTTCTCCAGCCTGCTGCAAAAACCGGCGGGCAGACGGGCAACTGCCTCCGCTACCAGCTCCTCGAATCTTATACTGTCCATAGCCTTATTACCCAGGTCCCGGCGGGGTCATCAACCATCACTCTTAAGGTAGTCTATCGCCCACTGGATAGACTCTTCCCCTTCTATCTCAATCTGGTAATCGGGGGCTATCCCCTGACCTTCTATCAGACGTCCGTGGGGGGTGAACCAGCGCGCAAAGGTGATATAGAGCCCTGAGCCGTCACTCAAGCGGCGCAGGATATTGACGCTGCCTTTGCCAAAGGTCTGGCTGCCGGCAATGGTGGCGCGGCCATAGTCCTGTAGCGCCCCGGCCAGCACCTCACTGCCGCTGGCGCTATAGTCATCTACCAGAACGACCACGGGCAGGTCGGTGGTAACATCCTGGTGTACTACCGGTCTGGTGGTACGGTTGCCTTGATTGTCTACTACGTCAACGATAGTGCCTTCGGTGAGAAAGCGGCTGGCGACATCAACTACCGACGTCAGCGTGCCGCCCAGGTTCCGGCGCAGGTCAAGGATGATGCCGCCGGCATTTTCCCGGATAAGGCTGTTTAGAGCCGACAGTAGTTCAGCATCAGTCCGCCCCGAAAAATCGGTAATCTGAATATAGGCGATATCTCCTATCATCCTGAAGTGGACGCTGGCTATCTCAATCTCATCCCGGACTACCTCTATCTCCACCGGCCCGGTCTCGTCTTCGTGAAGAACCATGAGATTTACCGCTGTTCCCCTGGGGCCGCGGACGAGGAGCACTGCCTCAACCAGGCTCATTTCGGAGACGCTGTTACCGTCAATCTCCAGTACTTCATCGTTGGCTCTGATACCCGCCTTTTCCGCAGGTGAGTCCGGGAAGGGCGCTACAATGATAATCCTGTCGTCTTGCCTGGTTACCGCGGCGCCGATACCATCAAACCTGCCCTCGATCCCGCTCAGGCTTAGCTGGTAGGTCTCCGCATCCAGGTAGGCGGTATAGGGGTCATCCAGGGCCTCTACCATTCCCTTGATTGCCCCCTGGCGCAGTGCCTCAGCATCAAGGTTGTCCTTTTCAACGTAGTCCTCGAAGATGATATCCCAGGCTTCGCTAACGGTGCCCAGGTTCTGCCCGTCATTGCCCGGACCGGTCGGGATTGTGATTGAGAGACAGCCGGAAGACAGAGACAGGACCAGACCGGCCAGGAGCAACGCTATCACTATAGTTCTCTTTGCCATTGAACTCTACTCTTTCTGAAGTGATTGCCTCTAAGGCCTCTAAGGAGATTATAATTGAGGCGGGACTAAATGAGCAATAGCTCCTGTGGTTAGGCGTCTACTTTTAGGAAGCAGGCCAAGTAGACCTGTAAGCCGAGTTCTGTACTCCGAATCATCGGAGCGGTGACCATCTATCTAGCCCTGACGTTACCATCAGGGTCAAGCGACCTACCCGGGGACAGGCCAGGCGTCCTTATGTCCCTCTGTTTGGTCTTGCTCCGGATGGGGTTTACCTAGCCGACTGGTCACCCAGCCGCTGGTGAGCTCTTACCTCACCATTTCACCCTTACCCTTTCTCAAGGGCGGTATATTTCTGTGGCACTTGCCGTAGGGTTACCCCTCCTGGGCGTTACCCAGCATCCTGCCCGGTGGAGCTCGGACTTTCCTCCCGCATCAAGCGGACGGTCACCCGGTCTACTTGGCCCACTTTTATACTATGCCCCGATGGCGCTAAAGTCAATAGCGATGATAAAGCGTAGGGGGGAATCCTAGTTTTTTTGAACCCTATCCCCTTAGTCCCCTTCCCCTTAGCAAGGGGAGGAGGAGATAATTACTAATGAAGGGGCTAATGCCCCTTCAAACTACCCCATTTGTAGGTAGTTAAGGCTATGCTATTTTACATAATCCCTAGTGTTGTAGTGAGGGATGGAGTTCTTTCTAAGTGTTTGGTGTTTGGGATGGGTTACTTTTTCTGGATAAGGGGAGGGGGTTACCACAAAAGAAGAGCCCCCCGGAATTCCGGGGGGCTCTTTAGCTTGTCTAGCTATTGTCAGTCAGGCTGAAGTTAGGGCTTGTTGCCTCTGCTCCTGACAATGAGGACAATCACCACTGCCGCCAGGGCAGCACCGATACCGATTATGGCGTAGATG
>CAZYRA010000042.1:0-9241 GCA_964649385.1 uncultured Dehalococcoidales bacterium
CTGAGGAGTGGGGTTCAGAAAACAACCGAAACAGGAAAGAATCATTCCCGTTGGGGCTTCTCGCGTCAACGGGCAGATTTAATCGCAAGAAACTCGACAAGTTGATATAAGTTACTACACAATATAGCGACTAGTCACTCTTGACCTACTTACTCCCTGTCTCATAATAAACCACTATCTTTGTTGCCAATAGTGTGCTCTTACAAAGGATAGGGGGAGGTAGTTGGGGGTAACTTATGCCGGATAGGGCTCTTACCCGCTATATCGGTGAGAGTTTGGCAAGAGGTGCTGTTTATCCGCCCTTTTCCACTTTCCATATCTGTCCGCCGGGCGGTAGGACGAAGAGATCTTCACCGCTGAGCTTGGCGGTCAGGGTTGTCTTCAACTCCTTGATGGGGACTCGTATCTGATTCATGCTATCGCGTTCCCGAACGGTAACCTGCCCGTCTTCCAGCGATTGGAAGTCAACGGTAACACAGAAGGGGGTGCCAATCTCGTCCTGGCGCCGGTAGCGGCGCCCGATGCTCTGCGCATCGTCATAGCCTGTCACCCAGTGATGGCGCAGCTCAGCATAGAGGTCTTTAGCTACCCGGGCTACATTTTCCTTCTTGCTCAAGGGGAGTATGGCTACCTTGATGGGCGCCAGGTCGGGGTGCAGGTGAAGCAGCACTCTTGTTTCATCCTTGTCCGGCTCTTCGGCATAGGCGTCACAGAGGAAGGCCAGGAAGGCCCGGTCGACGCCTGCCGATGGCTCAATGACGTAGGGGGTAATCTGCTCTTTGCTCTCTTCGTCATAGTAGGAGAGGCTCTTGCCGCTGTGCTTAGCGTGCTGGCTGAGATCAAAGTCGCCGCGGTTGGCGATGCCCTCCAGTTCCGCCCACCCCATCGGGAAGAGGTAGTCAATGTCATAGCAGTCCAGGGCATAGTGGGCCAGTTCGTGCTTCATATGCTGGCGTAGCTTAAGATGTTCTTTCCTGATGCCCAGTTTGAGGTACCAGTCAAGGCACTCCTTGAGCCAGTAGTCAAACCATTCCTTGTCTGTTCCCGGCTTAACAAAGAACTCGATTTCCATCTGCTCGAACTCCCGGCTGCGGAAGATAAAGTTGCCGGTGGTAATCTCGTTGCGGAAGGACTTGCCTATCTGGGCAATACCGAAGGGCAGCTTCTTCCTGGTGGTGGTAACCACGTTCTGGAAGTTGACGAAGATACCCTGGGCGGTCTCCGGACGCAGGTAGACGATATTGGCGGCTTCCTCAACAGGGCCCATAAAGGTCTTGAACATCAGGTTGAACATCTGCGTTTCGGTAAGTTCCCCACCACAGGCCGGGCAGTGATCACCCTCGAACTGGTCGGTACGCCATCGCTGGTGGCAGCTTTTACACTCGGCGAGGGGGTCGGAGAACCCTTCCAGGTGCCCGCTGGCCTGCCAGGTTTGGGGGTGCATTAGGGTGCTCGAGTCGATGCCGACCATATCGTCCCGCTCCTGGATCATCGTCCGCCACCAGGCGTCTTTGATGTTCCGCTTCAATTCTACTCCCAGCGGGCCATAGTCCCAGCAGCTGGACAGTCCTCCGTAGATTTCACTGCTGGGGAAGATGAAGCCTCGCCGGCGGCAGAGTGAGACCAGTTTTTCCATATCAACATTGGCTGCTGCTTCTTCGCTCACTGCTATCGCTCCTTGAGTCCAATCAGGTCGTTGAGTGTGCTTTAATCACTATTGTAGCTAAAAAAGGACAGTCATTGCAAAGTCCACCCGGGTGGTGTATGTCAACAGAGTGTTCTTTGTGTCATTGCGTAGCGAGTGTAAATCCTTGTTGTCCGGCCCCGTTAATGCTAAAATAGAGCAACCTTAGTAACTAGAGGTGCGGTGTGATTATTGAAAAGGTAGTCGTTGGTCCTTTTGCTACCAACTGCTATATTGTTGGTGATGAGTCCAGTAAGGAGGGCATTATCATCGACCCTGGCGATGAAGCAAAGAAGATATTGGAAAAGGTCAATGAGCTAGGGCTTGACATAAAACTAATCCTGCTCACCCACGGGCATATCGACCATGCCGGGGCGCTAAAAGAGGTCAAGGAAGCCCTCAATGTTGATGTGGCGATCCATATTGATGATGCTAATTTTGAGCTCTACCAGTCTGCAGGTCTAGTCCTTGGGCTCTTCTATCCTAAACCTTCTGCCCCGGATCGCTTACTTAAGGATGGAGACACTCTGGACATCGCTGGTATGCGTTTTGATGTCCTTCATACCCCTGGCCATACTGCCGGTGGTATTTGCCTGCTCAGGGACGGAGTGGTCTTCAGCGGTGACACCCTGTTTAACCATAGTATCGGCAGGTCAGACCTGCCTGGCGGCAATCATAGCCATCTGATGGAAAGTATCCACAGCAAACTCCTCGTGCTGGATGATAACACCACTGTTTATCCCGGTCACGGGGACAAGACCACGATTGCCGCCGAGCGAAATGGTAACCCCTTTCTGTCCAGTTAGCGAGTTTCTAGATTACTCCGCTGAAATGGACCAGCACTGGTGCCAGCAGCAAGGCTACGATTGACATCAGCTTTATCATGATGTTTAGGGATGGCCCTGAGGTATCCTTCATCGGGTCGCCCACCGTATCACCGATTACGGACGCCTTGTGGGAGTCCGAGCCCTTACCGCCAAAGGCACCTGTCTCTATCCATTTCTTGGCGTTGTCCCAAGAACCGCCGGCGTTGGAAAAGGTAACCGCCAGGATAAAACCGCAGGCGACTGCCCCGATTAGAAATCCGCCCAGAGCAACCGGCCCCAGCAGGAAACCGACCACAATCGGGGTAACAATGGTCAGGATGCCGGGGGCAATCATCTGCCGGATGGCAGACTTGGTGCAGATGTCCACACACTTGCCGTATTCCGGTTTCGCCTTTCCTTCCATCAGCCCTTTTATCTCACGAAACTGACGGCGGACCTCATTAACAATCGCGAAGCCGGCTTTACCGACCGCATTCAGGGTCATCGCGCAGAAGACAGCCGGTATCATTACTCCCAGGAAGATGCCGGCGATAACCCGCGGATCAAGCAGGCTGATATCGGCAAACTTGATGCCCATCGCCTGGGTATAGGCAAGCAGCAATGCCAGGGCAGTCAGCCCGGCGGCGCCGATGGCAAAACCCTTGCCGGTGGCGGCGGTGGTGTTGCCTAGAGAGTCCAGGGCGTCGGTGCGCTCCCTGATTTCGGGGGACAGGTCGCTCATCTCGACGATGCCGCCGGCGTTATCGGCAACCGGTCCGAAGGCGTCAGTAGCATCCTGTATGCCCAGGGTGGAGAGCATGCCGACGCCGGCAATGGCGATGCCGTACATACCGGCGAACTTGTAGGAGAGCAGCATCGCCGCTACTATGATTATGATGGGTGGCAGGTTGCTCATCAGGCCGTTGGCAAAGCCCCTGGTCAGTAGTGTCCCCGCTCCGGTCTGAGCGGATTCCGCGATGCCCAGCGTTGGTTTGTAGGAATAGGAGGTGAAGTAGTTGGTGCTCTCTCCGATGGCGACACCGGCGACGAGACCGGCCAGGATAGCCCAGAAGATGTTGGTGCTGGCACCCAGGAAGTAGACTGCCAGGAAGGCGAAGACACCGGTGAGGATTGAGGATATCACAGTGCCGCGGCGCAGGGCATTAAGCAGGGCTCCCATCTTTGCCTTTGCTTTGCCGACCCTTACCGCGAATATACCAATGATGGAGGCGATAATACCGCCAGCGGCTACCAGCATGGGCAGGAACCAGGCGGTGGCTAGATTGGGTACTAGCTGGGTGGAGACAACTGCTATCGTGCCCAGTGCCATGGTGGCAATAATCGAGTCAACGTAGGATTCAAAGAGGTCGGCGCCCATGCCGGCGACGTCACCGACATTATCACCGACAAAGTCAGCGATGACAGCGGCGTTGCGCGGGTCATCCTCGGGGATGCCTGCTTCGACCTTACCTACGATATCAGCGCCGGTGTCAGCAGCCTTGGTGAATATGCCGCCGCCGATTCTGGCGAAGATGGCTACTGAGGAAGCACCAAAGCCAAAAGCGGGAATAACCTTGAGCAGCATAACGGGATCACTGCCGAAGGTAAAATAGAGGACGCTCATACCGATGATGCCGATACCGACGACACACATTCCCATTACTGCTCCACTGCGGAAGGATACCCGTAGTCCGTCGTTTAAGCTCTTCTGTACAGCAGCGGCGGTGCGGCCATTGGCCCTGACGGCGATGCTCATACCGATGAAGCCGGCCAGCGCCGAGGCAACGGCACCGCAAACAAAGACTACCGATACCCACCAGCCGAGCATAGGGACGACACCGAGAACAATGGCGACCACGGTGACGAATATAGCCAGGATACGGTATTCTCTCTTGATGAAGGCAAGGGCGCCTTCCTTGATGGCGGCTGATATCTGCCTTATCCGCTCCGAGCCCTGGTCCTGCTTCAGGACATAGCGAGCCATAAAGCCGGCAATGCCAATTCCGATGCCGCCGCAGATTACGGCGATTATCATTGGGTTCATTGATTAACTCTCCTTTCTCTATCCCTTGAAATTAGTGTTTGCACTACTTGATGTTCCCCTCAAATATCTTTAGCTTTGCCTCGAGCTTGTTCTGTCGCATTACCAAGGTCAGGTCACTGCGGGTCCTTTCCAGGACGCCGCGCACCATATCGGTAGTGCGGCGCAGTCCGGCGGTAATCGCATCGGGGAAGTCCATGGTAACCAGAATATTGTAGATATCATCCATGGCTTCCAGCAACTCCTCACCACGTGATAGGTCCTCCCTTCTGATGCTGTCCAGTATAAAGCGTCTTAGCTCGCCGACAGCTTCCCCCATTCCGTTCAGGTAAGCGGCGAAGTCTGTGCCCAGTTCATCGGGAGTGGGGACCTGCTTTCCGGTGACCAGGGCGAGAGTGATGGCTGCTTCGGCGAACTCCTTCTGGGCGTCCCGGAAAAAACCGGTGTTACTGAGCTCACTATGCTCGGTAGTTGCCTCTTTGGCTTCAGTGAGCAGACTACCCGCTGAGCCCAGCAGTTCCTTAGCCCGGTCGAACTCCCGGCGATGTACGGCACGGATGGTGGTTGAAGAGTAGCGGATTACTTCACGACAGAGGGGTAGTACCTTTTCTCTGGCGGCGTCTTTAGCCGTGAAGCTCTGCCGGACCTGCTCGGCGATTGCATCCAGGTTATCGGTTAGTCTAGCCACCTGTCACCTCGATTCCGGCTGCTATTTGCCGCGCTGCTTCTTCCGGGGACTCAGCCTCAAGTATAGCGCTGATTACGGCTACCGAATCGGCGCCGGCTGAGATTGCCTCAGCCGCATTATCTTTGTTGATGCCGCCGATAGCTACTATCGGTAGGCTCACCGCCTGCCTCACCTGCTGTAGCCTACCGGGGGCAATGACAACCGCTGTTTCCTTGGATGAGGTTGGATAGATGGAGCCGACCCCGATATAGTCAGCCCCCTCCGCTTCGGCGGTAAGGGCCTGCTCCAGGGTGTTTGTCGAACAGCCCAGGACTTTATCTATCGGCAGCAGTCGGCGGGCTACCTTGATGGGCAGGTCATTCTGTCCCAGGTGCAGCCCGTCGGCATCGCTGGCCAAAGCGATGTCCAGGTGGTCATTGATGATAAAGAGCATGTTGTGCTCGGCGCATAGCTCCTTAAGCTCGATAGCGATAGGCAACAGCTCCTTTTTGGGTAGTACCTTGTCCCTTAGCTGGATTATCCTGGCACCGCCGCGGATTACCTGCCCGGTCACTTCAGTGTGGCGGCGTCCTTTAATGGCCTGGGTATCGATAATAACGCAGAGCCCGCCGATACGTTTTGCCTTGTCCTGCCGCAGCAGGCGGGAGAGCAGCTTTTGTTCTATTGAATAAAGCTCAAACCGGGCTTGCTTGAAGCTCTCCGAGTCTAATTTGGGGCCGATTTCACCGGTCCGGGCAAGCTCCTCGATGGTTCTAAGCGATTCCTGTACTCTCCTTGAATTAGTCACCAGCACCAGCGGCAATTCTTTCTCCTCTGACTGTCCCGGAGCTTTGAGGTTAATGCCGACATCGCCCTTAGCGTCCCGGGCTCCGATGAGCTGTTTGTTAAGAGCCAGGTCACACTCGACCATCCTGTGGCGCATCGTTTTTAGCTGCTTGCTTATAGCGGCGTCGTTAAGCGCCAGACGGGCTATGTCTTCGAGGACACGGAGCCCCTCACTGGTGCGGTTCAGGTTGGCGTCGATAATGCGCAGTATTTGTTGCAACAGCACTTGTGGTGGAGACATATTCATAGCTCCTGGCGGCTAATTTTAACATAACTGGAAGTAGAGGGTAAAGCGGATGTACTGGTTTCTCTGAACAACAGACAGATTGCTTTTTACCCGGCAGAGGTATGCGTTAGTCCCCACCCACTGCATTATCAATAAGCTCGATGCGGGATGGCTTGCCTTTTTCGTCCAGCTCTATCGCTACGACATCAATACGCCATAGCGGGGGCAGATTACGGTGGCTCTGCCGGTACTGCAGGGCGGTTGTCTTCAGCCTTTCTTTCTTGGTCCGGGTGATTGATTCCTCCGGACTGCCGAAGTTGAGGCTCCTTTTTGTTCTTACCTCGATAAAGGCGAGGTAGTCCTTGTGCCTGGCGATGATGTCAATCTCTCCCTGGGGACAGCGGTAGTTGGTCTCCAGGATGTGATAGCCCCGTTTTTTGAGGAAGTCGCGGGCTATTTTTTCACCCTGAATGCCGGTATCTCGGCGCTTCATTGTTCGCTTACCTCCCTGACCGGCCTGAAGGAGCGGCGGTGAATAGGGCAGGTTCCCATCCGGCACAGGCAAGAGAGGTGTTCCCTTGTCCCGTAGCCCTTGTGTTTGGCTAGTCCGTAGCCGGGGTAGTCCCTGTCCAGTTGGATCATAAAACGGTCCCGGGTCACCTTGGCGATGATGGAGGCGCAGGCAATGGAGAAGCACAGACGGTCGCCGCTGGTGATTCCTTTTTGTGGCAGGGGCACCTCGGGGAGGAGCAGATAGTCGATAAGAAGGTAGTCTGGTGCTGGTGAAAGCCGCTCGATAGCCGTTTTCATGGCAGACTTCGTTGCCTTAACTATGCCCTGGGCATCGATTGTCTCAGGCGGCACCATCCCAATGCCTGCCGAGATGGCGGCCTCCGTGATATGCTGAAAAAGGTATTCCCTGCGGGCTGGGCTTAGCTGCTTGGAGTCTCTTATTTCGTCCTGCCATGGAGTACCTATCCTGGAAGGCAGGATGACAGCGGCGGCGGTTACCGGACCGGCCAGGGCGCCCCGGCCGACTTCATCAATGCCGGCGATAAGCCTGTAGCCCATCGCCTGTAGCCCTTCTTCTTCGAGGAAGGATGGTCTCTCAGGACTATCTATCATTATCTTTATTCCCCTCTCCTCCTATTATACCCCCGCCCAGCACCTCGCTGCCCCGGTAGAAAACGATATCCTGTCCCGGGGTAATCGCGCTCTGGGGTTTATCAAAGTTGACCTCGGCGGTATCACCTTTGAAGTAGAGTTTGGCGGCTGCCCCTGCTGAGCCGTAGCGGATTTTAACCGTCATGTTGTCTGTCTCCTGTGGCGGTGCTCCCTTGATCCAGCTCAGTCTATTGGCGGTAAGCCTGCTGCTCAAGAGTTGGTCCTTAGTACCGACTATCACTCTGTTGGCGGTGGCATCAAGCCTGAGCACGTGAAGCCGCTCCTTTGAGCTTAAGCCCAGTCCCTGTCTCTGTCCTATGGTGTAGAGGGCCAGTCCGCTGTGCCTGCCCAGGATGATGCCCTCCGTGTCGGTGATGTCTCCGGGCTTCGCGGGGATATGCTTGGCTAGGAACGCTCGGTAGTCATTACCCGGGACGAAGCAAATGTCCTGGCTCTCCCGTGGGCTATCGGTAGCCAGACCTCGCCGGGCGGCCATTTTTCTCACCTCGGATTTATGGAGGCTGCCCAGAGGGAAGAGCAGGTGCTTTAGCTCCCGCTGCCCCAGCCGGTAGAGGAAATAGGACTGGTCTTTAGCCGGGTCGGTGCCTTTGAGTAGATGATAGCCTTCTCCCGAAGACTCGATGCGGGCGTAGTGGCCGGTAGCCAGGTAGTCGGCCCCCATTCCCAGTGCCCTGTCGAGCAGCAGCCCGAACTTTATTCTTTGATTGCAGGTACTGCAGGGGTTTGGTGTCCGACCCTGGCTGTACTCCCGGCAGAAGTAGTCGATAACGAGGCTCTGAAACTCTTCTTCCAGGCTGAGTATCTGGAGGGGGGTTTCCAGCCGCTGGCAGATATCTCCCAGGGCTGCGATATTTTCTTCCTGCCTGGGGCCTGCCCACAGCTTTAGATAAATGCCACTTATCTGATGGCCGGCATTCTTGAGCAGGGCGGCTGCTACTAGAGAGTCCACTCCGCCGCTCATCGCCACGACCACTCGCTTCCCGGGCATCTTTGTTTCAGTCACTCTCTCTGCCCAGTAGCTGGCTTACCCGGTGCCAGATAATTCCGGCTACCTTCTCTTTGTCCTGTGTGGCGTCTACCACCAGCCAGCGTTCGGGTTCACCGGCGGCCAGCTTGAGATAGCCCTCTCTTACCCTGTGGTGAAAGGTGAGTTCTTCCTGCTCGAAGCGGTCTCGCCGGTTGCCCTTCTTACGGGTAAGCCCTACCTCGGTTGGTATATCGAGGAGGATACTCAGGTTGGGCTTTAGTCCTTGAGTGGCGGCGTCATTAGTAGCCCTGACCGTTTCCAGGTCCAGTCCCCGTCCATAGCCCTGATAGACGGTGGTGGAGTCGGTATAGCGGTCGCTGATAACAACCTTGCCGCTCTCCAGGCCGGGTCTGATTACCTCAGTTATAGATTGGGCGCGGGCGGCGTTAAACAGCAGCAGCTCGGCTAGCGGTGTGATATCCTTATCGTCAGTCCACTTCAGCCAGTGGCCCAGCTTCTTACCCAGCGGCGTACCGCCGGGTTCGTAGGTCATGACGGCCGGAATGGCCAAGTTTGACAGCCTCTTGTAGAGTATCTTAGACTGAACACTCTTGCCGCTCCCCTCTCCTCCCTCGAAGGTGATAAAAAGAGACATAATTACCTCAAGGTTAGTTTATTGGTGACTCCCTCACCCTTTGTTCCCTCACCGATAAATCCTCACCCTGCGGTTGGGGTCTTTGCCGGTGCTCTGGGAGAGCAGGTCGTTTCGTCCCGCTATCAGGTGCTGCAGGCGCCGGATATAGGCGCTCTGCGGGCTGA
>CAZYRA010000043.1:0-9176 GCA_964649385.1 uncultured Dehalococcoidales bacterium
AGTGGTCCCCATTTGGACTGCCGAAGGTGGGCCCCTTTTCACTTGCCAAAAACAGTGGTTGGCATTTTCCCTAACAGAAACGCGGTGATCAGGCTGGTGGGTGCGTTGCTGATGGAGCAACAGGACGAATGGATATCGGGTAGGCGCTACTTCTCAGAAGAATCAATACAGAATACGCTCGGAGATCATCAGGAGGAAAGACAACTGGTCGGTTGTGGGGTTTAGCAAATTACAGAAACCGCCGATGGCAATTTACACCACTTGACGGGACACTACCCAATTGCTGTAGTTCTAACAGGAAACTACGTATATCCATCGCATGTATAGTAAACAGCGGGAGAACTGTAGCATGCTTAATCATAATCTCGGATACAGCATCAATAGCCTCCTGCAAATCTTCATCACTCCGGAGCTTACCTGTCATATCTGTCATATTCATTTCTCATTCCTCACTCCTCCAGAATTTCAAGAACGGATGGACTTCAAACACTTCTCGGTCAAGGAAGAATGGGTCGGAGCTCAATATCTCTGGCCTATCGTATACACCTGCCATTTGCGTCCCTAGATACCTGGCACCGGTAGACTTCCTGCTCCACCTCAGGAAGTAGCCGACTAGCGTTAATGGCTTATCGGCTTTGGCCAGTGCTCCGGGGAGCAGGGTGTCCAGACAATTTCTAAAACTATGCCAGCCATAGCCCTTCGTGCTCTTCCCCAGTCCCTTCTTGCAGATCCGGATAAACATAGCTGACAACGATGACACATTGTTTTCCTGCGGCCGGTAGGCTTCAATATAGAGCATTATTTCGTCAGGGATGAGGTGTGTCCTCTTTTCACCCTTCTTGGCGGTGTCTATGTAGATGGAGTTTTCCTTGATGTCTCGTTTTTTGATGCGGGCCAGCTCGATACGTCTCGGTGCATAAGTGGTGGCAAGCGCCAGGTAGAAGCATTCCCCTTTGGAGTACAGCTCACGGTTTTTGATTAGCTGCTCAACCTCTTCCCTGGTGAAAGCCGGGGTTGTGGCTTCCGAGGGGGCCTCCGGGCGGTCCTCTTTTATCAGTGGCCAGTCCCAACGATTGGCTTGGTAAAGCTTCTGGAGCACAGCAAAGAGAGTCCTGAGGGTGCTATCACTTTTCCCCTCTTCCCGTCTGTGGAGAAAGTATCGGCGGAGGTCCATTTCATCCGGCGGAATCCGGTTGTCCCCCAACCAGGTCAAAAACTGATTGGCCATGGACAGGTAGCCGGTGAGAGTATCGGGCGACCGGGGCCGCGGCGAGGTGAGCACCAATTTGAGATTGTCAAGCTCTGTCTGCATTATTAAGCCTCTCATACGCCGCCCCGATTTGGAAGCCGAGGTAAGCCAATGCCAATGGGCGGAGCTCCTGGCTTGCAAATTTCAGCATTGTGGCAATCACTTCGCCAGTATCCCCAGAGGGCACTTCTACTTCATCAGCAAGTCCGTTCAGCTTATTGACTATTCCAATCATTACTGAAACCTCAGGCTTCGGGTACTGTTTTCTCAGTATCTCCTCTACCTCTCTTTGCCACTTCGGTTTCTGTCCTGCTTCCATTTGACCCCTCCTAGACGATTGGTCTATAATATCTAATATGAGTGTAACACAGCTTAAAATCTTTGTCAATTGGTTACCGGTCCCGGTCAAAGGTGCTATAATTATACGATGAATAGATTGACGGCTGTATTAGGGAGCGTGGTTGTTCTTGCCGGGACCTACATCGTTCGTGACTTCCTCCACCTGATGGCCACCAAGGAGGCGGCCTTTGAGAAGGCGAGGGAGATTAGCAACGGTAAGGGGATAATCAACTTGGGGTGCGGACCACACCGGACATTTATGTCCCAGGTAATAGCCGAGTCGCCTGAGGTGCTGGCAAATATTGACGTCGCCATGGACGGCATGCCGCGGTTTCTGCAGCTCGATATGGAGAGGGAGCCGCTGCCCTTTGGTGATAAGCAATTCGGGTATGCTTTCGCGAGCCACGTGCTGGAACACCTATCAAAGTGCAAGTCGGCCACCGAATACTGTAGATAGACTGAAGTGGTCGTAGGGCTTGAGTGCCCCAAGATTTTCTGCAATCTCTCAATAGTCATGCCGCGTTTGACACAGTGGATGGCAAAGCTGTGACGAAGCACATGCGGGTGTAATTTCCTATGCTTGGAGATAGCCGGGTCACCTATCTCCTTTATCCCAGCTCTTCTTCCCAGTTTCCAGTAAATCTGGTCAACCCGCTGCTTGGTGATAGGAAAGAGAAGATCCCCCTTGTACGGAAATTGCTTTCTCCACTCTAAATACTCCGTCACCATGGCCAGGGTGCCCTGGTCAATGGGCACCACCCTTCTCCTCTCAATTGCCTTGCCATCCTTCTTCCTCATCTTCTGCACCTTGATGATGACCCCCCTGCGCTCGTAGTCTATGTCAGACACATTTATGCCGATGAGCTCTGAGACTCTGATGCCGGTCCGCCATGGGATGCGGACAAGCAGGGCATCCCTGGGGTTGGTGGCAACGGCAATGAGCCTCTCCACCTGTTCGGGTTCAAGGTATCCTTTTAAGTCGCGTATTGGAGTTATCGCCATTTTATCTTTTCTCTCTTTTGACGCTTATCCTTTAGCTGATAACATCGATGCCCACAGTTCAAGCATACTGCCTCATTCATCAGGCCATCCCACAGTAAAAATCCCTTTATGCACCGCGGACAGCGTCTGCTGAAGAGACCAAACAGCAGCCAGGATTTAGACATTGCGGTTGTTGTCATCGTTTTTCGTTATCCTCTTTCCTCTCCATTTTTAATTACCTTGTTATCGGTCTAGTTCCGGTAAAAAGGACCCTTAGTTTAGCCTACTTGCAGTGCTACGCTCACAAAGCTAAAAACGTCCGCTATCTTTTGCCCTACCTTTATTTGCTATATTTCTCACGCAATGCTGGGCTGGCATACCGTAGCAGATAACCCCGGCGATTTCTTTTATGTTTGTCTGTAGAACCCTTCGGTCTACCCAACTTCTTACCTTCTTGGAGAGCACGAGCCAGACCAGCTAAAGTCCGTTCACTCCTGCGCCTGCTTTCAAACTCAGCTACCCAGGCGGTAATAGCATAAAGTAGATCAGCCATCGGCCCACTTTGCTCCGTCCAGAGCTCCTGAAGGCTGATGACCTGAACACCATACATCTTGAATCTGTCTATCAGCTCAAAGATTTTAGCTATGCCTTCACGGGTTAACCGGTCTAAAGCCCAAACCAAACATATATCGGCTTTCCGCCTTTTCAGGTCATTGAACAGCCTTGATAGCTCATGCTGATGTCCGCTACGCCAGGCACTCTCGCTCTCCTGATAGACCTCAACCAGCTCATGGCTCTTGTCAGCTATCCACTTCTCCAATGCCGGTAGCTGGTTATCTGCCGTCTGCTCACTTGAGCTTACCCGGAGATAAATTACTACTTTTACCTTTGGCACAGTCACAAATTAACTCTCCTGATTTTCTCCGGAGAATTTTGACGCACTACAATCAAAATCCTGGCCAGTTACTCTGGTTAATCGACCAATCCATTAGCCGATTCTACTCCTAGCACCTCTGGTTGCTGGCGGGCCAGCAGGATTAACTGGCTCATTGACTCCATCAATCAAAACTTCTAATTTTGTCACCGGTGCCTCCTTTATTATTTGTAACTTTGCCTTTCAATATTTCGTACCCCCTCCCGACTGACACTTTGAAGCTACCCAGCTTGGGCTTTAGCTACTGACACTATACTGACACTATATACTGACACTTTACTGACACTTACTGACACTTACTGACACCTTGATATTAATTTTGCGAAGTGTCATAACCCTATGACACTTCTACGACACTTCTCCAGATACGACCCACGCCTAAAGTGTCAGCGTCGTAAGTGTCAGTAGGTATCAATTTATAAGGCCTCATAGCACGATACCTTTCTACCCTTTTTAGTTACTCCATTAGAGTTTCTGATGAATCCTAGTCTTTCTAAGGGTTTTGCAGCCTGCTCCAGTTCAGTAGCAGATAGATTCAGAGCTCGATAGACGTCTCTTTGTAGTATAGGGACGCCCATTCCCTTACTTTGTAGGAAGGCCAGTAGTTTTTCCTCTACCTGCTTGCCTCGGCTTGCGCCAAAAGTGCGGAATATCTGCAGGACGCTCTGCTCGAAATAATCTCCTGCGAGAATGGCCGGCTCCAAGTGCTCTGGCAGAATCTGCTCGGAGCCGGCCATAGCGGCATAAAGTAGCCCGAATTTCCAGACGAAGGTTTGCACCCTGGGGATGAGGGTCGCGGGTAAGGTTTCAGCAGCGCAGCGCTTGTGATACTCAGCGTAGTAGTCAGCAAACATTGCCTTAGTGGTATCCGGGACAACTAGTTCGCCGCTAGCCTCGCTTCGCTGTAAGCGTTCTGCCCAAAGGCGTATGTCATTAATTTTAGCAAGCAAAGCGGTGTAGGCATCTGCATCCACCTTGGGCGGGAAGGGTAAAGGTGGCTTTGGGTTGCCGTACACGAAGATGAACCTGTTGGCAAAGCCCCCATAGATATCTTTCTCTGTTAGTGCCTTTTGCAACCAGGCGATTGTTGTGCCGGAGCTTATGGAAAGGAAAGGCTCTTTGCAAACCACAGTTCTCTGTCGTGTCTTCAACGTCTCTAGGTCAGGGCAATCAAACAGAGAAGTCAGTTTGGGAATCAAATTCGAGAGAGCTTCTTGCCGCGCTTTGGCTAAAAGGCTTAGGAGTTCGCTTTCGCTGAGGACTACAACTTTTCGTTCACCGCCCAAGGCATCTAGTAGCCCCTCTGCACTGCCAATACCGGGGAGAATCTGAAACTGAGGATTTTCTTGGTTTTCCTCGCTGTGGAGGTCGATAAGCAATCGCTGTGCTCTGTACCGCGCGGTGTCTTTGCGGGTTATAGCAGTTCGCCCCACCAGGCAGATGTAGAAGTTGGGGAAGAGGCGCCTAGCGTGGTAAACATGTATCCGCCGTGCCAGGGTTGCACCCAAAGTCTGGGCAAAGCAGACGTAGTGATAATTATCGGGAGCCTCAGTAGTGCCTGCAACCAAGTCACGGTAATCCCTGAACAGCCCCTGCCACGCATCAGCAGGCAGCCCGGGCATTGGAGAGACAAATGCTTCCTCCTCTGGTGCCTCTTCGACGGGCTCCCCGTATCGATAAACCGATATGACAACCTTGCGAATCTCCTGCGGCGGGAATGGTGGTGCGCAGCGCTCTCCCCAAGGGATTAACACTGATAGGGCCACGTCTTGGGGGAGATGTTTTTTGAAATACCCAGCTAATTTAGTGCAAGTGTTATCACGCTCGCCCTCAGGCACACCCTGTAAAGCTTGCTGTACCCATCTGGGCTCACTCCCACTGGTACCTTTGGGGGTCTCCCGAGTTGGGGGTGTCTTTAAGCAAAGCTGAGAGAGGCGCTGGTCTATGAAATCAGCTAAATTCTTAGGACTGTCTATGCTCTCAACGCCAATTGGTTGGTACAAGACACCTTCAGGGTGCAGAGAAGGAGGGACCACCACGTAATTTCCCTCGCAGCGGATTTCCAGCCAGGAAGGGATACCCTCCTTGGGAACAAATTGGTTCTTAATCGGGGTATCGGAGCGTAATAGCAAATGCACCCCACGATAGGTTTTGGTGACAAAAGTCGTGTTGAGTAGCTTCTGCCAAAGCTCCTCGCCGAGGAATTCTAGGGCACCACCGAGTGTATTGAAACATAAGGCGACTAGGCCGCCACTGGCAGCCCCGCAGATTATGCCGATATTTGTTGGCTCGCCCTCATGAAACCACGAGGCTAGTTCCTCAGAAGTTGGGGCTCGGCTTTGGAATGGTCTCCAGGATTTTATCGCTGGCTTCTTGTCGCCCCAAACCAGCGGAATGTAGCGCAACCCCTCCCGCTCGTAGAACTCGATGTGTTTGCGGAGATCAGTCCAGCTAAACTTTGGCCGTGCTTGACCTTTGCCTTGCTTGTCGTTATTATTATTTACAGAAGTAGAGGGAGTCATCAGCTCAACTTCTCCTTCGCCGGCCCCTGGTTTCAGCCCCAGGGGCTTTCCTCATTCTTTTGGGTGCAGATTATCACCGCCTCCCCCCTCATTGAGCCACGAAAGGAAACGCGCCTTCGGAATTAAATATTTCCTAGGGGAGATACGAATTGAAGGGATAGACCCGTTACGCAGCGAAGAATATAGGACTCCCTTGGAAATTTTTAAACATTTTCTAACTTCCGCTGGCGAAAGTACGAGAGAATCACCATTATTGCTTGCCACCGCCCACCCCCGCTTCTATTTCTTCAAACCTATAGACGACCCCCTCAAAATTATCGTACTCGCAAATGGCCTGAAAACGATTAAGGAACTCGTCTACGGTTAGACCTCGACTCCTAGCTTCTTTCTCCACGACCTCATAGGGGAAGGTCACCTCAATGCACTTCTTTCCAGGCACGGCGGTTCGTAACCGGTAAGTTTTCCGATAGCCAATCTTTTGAGCCACCTTATTCTCCTTCCCCCCTTTACATTTGCTTACTGGTATGCTAACATGGTGTAAAAATGCTGTCAAGTACACCGAGTTAGCAAAATATAGGAGCAATAGTATCACGAAGTAGCACCAAAACACATATCCACATTGAGTAAAGGAGGGAAAATGGCTAAAAAAATAAATTTAAGTGATAGGAGAAAATTGCTTGAAGCTCGTGGCAGGGGTCTTAGTAATTCTGAGATTAAGGCGCAATTTGGTATTACTGACGACAGGACGATAAGGCGGCACCTCAAACTAGCTGAGCAAGAGCAGGAGGCTAGAGCTGCTAAGGCAGAGATAGTGAAGGATGCGTTAAGAGAGCATCTAGCTGAAGTGAGGCAGGTAATCGAGAATTGGAAAGCGGGAATTAGGATACCGTCTGTAACCGATCCCATCATCGCTATCAGAGGTTCTACGGATTACTTTAACGCAAGTCGCCTCTTTGGCTGTCTAAAAAGCCATTTACCCTTCCCGACCCTGTGGAGGGACTATAACCAGTGGGAAGCTAAACGCAGGTCATACGTAGACAATTGTGAGAGGCTGCGAGAGGAAATCCAGAGGGGAGCTACCACGCAACTGGAACTTGATTTTGCGAGAGATACAAGTGGTGTCTCGCACCTCACATCGAGCCTCAGGGAGTGGTTGCTTGGTCTTGTGCGAGATAAGCTTGAAGGAAAGGATGTGAAAAAAGTGGAGTTTTACTGGAATGAATTAAAAATTTCCGTAAAGGGGGGCGTGATTGAGGGAAAGCAGATGCTCGCAGGGACGAGAGAGCTTTTAAAAATCCTCAATCAGCCTGAAATCGATACCGAGTTCTATGAAAAAGGGTGTCAGGCATTATTAGATTCTTGTTTGAGCAGTGAAACTGTAGCCAGTCTTTCAACTTTATTAGATGACCTTCATAATTTAGAGGCTAGAATCCGCAATTACTTGGAAGAAATTCTGCTTAGAAGAGATTACATCCTTTATACTTGCAACTTTTGTCCTGGCAAGCCAAGATTGCTACGCTGAAATCCCTATCTATAAAATTACTCATGAGAAAGGAGACAGCAATGAGAGGATACATTCGGCAGAAGTCTAAAGGTTCCTGGCAAATCACGGTTGACATTGGCACCGAGCCAGGCGGCAGGCGCCGCCGTCATTTTGAGACGGTACATAGCAGCCGGAAATCAGATGCCCAAAAGAAGCTGAATGAGCTATTAGTCAACTTAGAGAAGGGAGCATATACCCCACCCGGGCGTCTCACAGTGGGAGAGCACTTTCGCCGGTGGCTTAAAGATTATGTACAGCCTAATCTCAGCCCCAGGACCGCCGAAGGTTATGAGCACATCTGCAACCGTTACTTTATACCATGCCTCGGGAATATAAAACTGGGTGGATTAAGGCCAGAGCACTTACAGCATTATTATTCTGAGAAGCTATCTAACGGCCTCAGCGCACAGACGGTGAGGCACCACCACACCTGCCTTCATAAAGCCCTGCAAACGGCTATGGAGTGGGGATTACTGGCCAGGAATCCCGCCGATGCTGTCACCCCGCCTCGTGCCCAAGGTAAAGAAATGCAGACCTGGGATGAGGACGATATCACCACTTTCCTTGAAGCAGCACGAGAAACACCTTACTTCGCTTTATTCCATACTGCCTTTTTCACTGGCATGAGGCGGAGCGAGCTTTTAGGGTTAAGGTGGTCTGACCTCGATTTATTGCTCTGCAAGGCTTATGTTACCCGGAGCCTACATGTGTTGAAAGGCGGCAAGGTAGTCATCAGGCAGCCCAAAACAGCTAAGGGAAAGCGTATGATAGATTTGTCACCGCTAGCCGTCTCAGTCCTAAGAGAGCACTGGGAAAAGCAGAAGTTAGACCGGGCCATGCTGGGGATACCGCTAACTGATGATGACCTGGTATTCAGCAGTATTGAAGGCAAGCCGCTTTTGCCGAATACTGTGACCCACAATTGGATTAAGCTGGTAAGACGCACCGGGCTAAAACCCATAAGATTGCATGATGCAAGGCATAGCCATGCCTCCCTTTTGCTCAAGCAGGGCATACATCCGAAGGTAGTCCAGGAGCGCCTAGGCCACAGCAGCATACAGGTAACACTCGATACCTACAGTCACGTTGCTCCCGGACTTCAGGAAGCTGCCGCCGCCCGCTTTGACCAGGCTTTCGTCGCAAGGTATAATAAGCGTGTGAAAGAGGTGGCAGACAAAAATGTCGCCAATTTGTCGCCAACTTTAAATTTTATGGCCTAGTGGCCATAAAATTTAGCTTCAAGCGCCTATAGCTCAGTGGATAGAGCATCGGTCTTCGGAACCGAGGGTCGTGGGTTCGAATCCCTCTAGGCGCGTATCTAGCCCATCCCCTGTTGCCAACATCTTCTGCCAGCCAGGGTTTGAGGAGTTTATCGAAGTGCTCAGCAGCAGACTTACCCACACCGGGCGAAAGATGGCTATAAATATCAAGCGTAATCCCGATATTTGCATGCCCCAAGCTCTCACTGATTGCTTTTATGTTTACCCCTGCCGCCAGCATGATGGAGGCATAGCTGTGTCGCAAGTCGTGCAACCTCAATTTTAACCCGGCCTTGCGAACCATTTTGACAAACACATGAGTAGTACTACTTGGATCTAAAGGAGCGCC
>CAZYRA010000044.1:0-9148 GCA_964649385.1 uncultured Dehalococcoidales bacterium
CAACAGTAGTCCTGGGCACCAGGCTATGTTCCGCCGAAGCGACTGTTATGCTCTTCGCCTCCAGCGCCGTCCTGACCGCCTCAAGCTCCTCAGGGCTGGTATAAACCTCCACACAGCTACTCTCTGTATTGACATCATCAGCACCGGCATCAATAGCCTCAAGAGCCAGTTCATCAACATCCAGGTTATCTGCGTTTACGGTAATAAGACCCTTCAGGTCAAAAATCCAGGCAACACAACCACTCTCCCCAAGACTGCCGCCACCGCGCGTGAACACATTACGAACATTCTGCAGCGTTCGATTGCGGTTATCCGTCAGCGCCTGCACCAGGATAGCGGCACCACCCGGACCGTAGCCCTCCAAGAGCATCTCTATCAGGGCCGCTCCCTCTATAGCCCCACTGCCCCGCTTAATCGCCCGCTCAATATTATCCAGGGGCATACTGCTGTCACGAGCCTTCTGCACAGCCAAGCGCAGCCGGAAATTCGTCTCCGGGTTGCTACCCCCCTCTCTCACGGCTACGATAATCTCGCGTGTCAATTTGGTAAAAAGCTTACCCCGCTTGGCATCAGTCACCCCCTTCTGATGCTTAATTGAAGCCCACTTGGAATGACCCGACATTTTCACCACCTCCTGGCAGCTCATCAAAACCTACCTAATTCTATCACTGACCTCAGACAGGGTCAAAGAGTCCTATCTATGACTAGACCGCCCCTTCCTCTCCCCTTATCCCAGATCAAGCTGGTCCCGATACTCCGAAGGCTGGCGCCGCCGATAGACAACGGAAACAATAAGCAACGTCGCTCCCACTGCCATCACAACAATACCATACACCTCAAGCAAGGCTAACGAGTCAGTAAGAAACTGCGGCAGCCAGTCCTGGAACTGTACCGGCAGGCTAAGCTGCACCATCAATAGCCCGACAAGTCGCTTAATGACAAAGGTGCTCACATAGGCAGAGATTCCACAAATCAAGCAGGGTATCCCCAGCCAAAGGATAGCCCCCTTCACCCGCCGATTGAGAAGGATAATCCCCACTACCAGGGCAGCAGTAGCACCAATCAGGATGCCATAGGCTATCTGTAGATAGCCAATATACCGTCTCGCCTGCTCAAGGAGCGGCATTACCTCCGGAGTTATCGTATTTATCATACCTTCATTAATCTCAAGGGTCGCCGGCATCTGCCGGGATATATCGTCATAGAATTCGTCAAAAAGGCTCTCCAATTCGGCGGGTGATAGCATATCAAGCCCTAACGGCGGTGATTCGGCAAAGGACTGCCACAAGGTATCCCGCAAGATTACCTTCGCCGGCTCCAGGTCAATTACCGCCAGCAGTTCCTCGCTCCTCCCCAGAAGATAGTCATAGCCGGCATAGACCGCCACCCCAGCCTGCTCCCTTATCCAGGGTTCAAGGTCAGTAACAACATCATCGAGAAGCTCTTCGATAAACTGCGGGGAAACTATGGATGTCACCTCGGGGGGAACCTGCTCTCGAAGCAGTTCTCTTAACAGCGAGGTCACATCCAGCCGATCCAGACTGGAGACAACGAAATCAGGGTTGAGGACGGTACGATTTACCACAAAAGCCAGACCAAAACCAGACAGAGACAGGAAAAGGAGGAAGCTCAAGAAGCCTATAAGTGCCTTTTTAGCCAAACTCATCGCTATCTCCTCATCACAACTGGCGAGCTAAACTTCTTTTCAGGACAGGGCCGTTATCTCGCCTGGGCAACGGCAAAGGCAACCGCATACTCCCGACAATGAGAGAGGCTGAGGGCAAAACCACCCAGACCCAGACTATCAGCCTGTTTTCGTATTTCACCGTAAAGTTGAACCAAAGGTTTGCCTAACGGGTCGGATAGTATTTCAATCTCCTTAAAGGCACCGCCATGAAACCCGCCCAGTGCTTTTATCACTGCTTCCTTAGCAGCAAAACGCGCCGCCAGAGATGAGGACCGCTTACGGTAAAACTCAAGCTCAGCATCGGTATAGACACGACGGAGAAACGATTCCCCCCCACGGGCTATGGCACCTTCGATACGAGCTATTTCGACGATATCGACACCAATATACTGCATTAGCTATTCCAAACCAGAATATATACTATTTGGCAATTATCACGATTATAGCCTCTTTTTCGTCACTGCTCAACCTCGACTATACAATCCCAGCAAAAACGTTTTATAATCTTAACGGGATTATTAATCCTAATAAGAAAGGCTAAGTATTAGAAAAGGAGGCAACAAGTGACCGAGGCTGATGTAGTAATCATTGGAGGTAGCGCCGCAGGACCAACGGCAGGAATAAGCTGCCGGAGGCGCTATCCAGAGAAGAAAGTTACCCTGGTTCGTAAGGAGGAAAAGGTACTGGTTCCCTGCGGAATACCGTATATCGTCGGAACCGTGGGCTCTCCCGAAAAGAATCTAATCCCGGATACACTACTTAGTAATAATGACATCGAGCTGGTTAAGGGTGAAGTGGTAGCAATAGACCGGGAGAAAAAGCTTGTTTCTACAGACGGTGGAGATGTGATCAGCTACGATAAACTTGTTCTAGCTACCGGCTCCCTACCACTGGAGTTGCCAATTCCCGGACTGGATAAGGAGAACGTCTTTTTTGTCAAAAAGGATGTTGATTATCTTCAAGGTATGATGGATACAATGGAAAGCGTTAAGGACGTTGTAATCATCGGCGGCGGCTTTATCGGTGTCGAGTTTGCCGACGAGTGCCGGAAACACCGCCACTATGAAGACTGCAGTGTAACCATAGTAGAGCTATTGCCTTTTTGTCTGGAACTCGCTCTTGATGAGGAGTTCTGCCAGGAGGCTGAGGCTGTCCTCACTGAAAACGGCGTTAAAGTCCTAAAAAATAAAAAGGTTGAAGCCGTACTCGGCAATAATAAGGTTAGTGGCGTCAAGCTTGCCAGCGGCGAAGAGCTCAAGGCTGATGTAGTGATTGTTGGCGTCGGGGCACGACCTAATACCGAACTGGCTAGCAAGGCCGGGCTGGAGTTAGGACCGACAAAGGCAATCAAGGTTGACCGGTATATGCGTACACTCACAGACGACAGTGTATTTGCCTGCGGCGACTGCGCCGAAAAGACCTCTTTCTTCAGTGGCAAACTGAGCCGCCTCATGCTGGCATCAATCGCCACTGCCGAGGCACGAATAGTAGGATCCAACCTCTACGGCACCTGCTACCGTAACTGCGGAGCGGTCGGTGTCTTCTCGACCAAGATTGGTGAGCGGGCATTTGGCTGTGCTGGCTTGAGTGAATCAGCAGCAATAAAAGATGGGCTTAATATAGTAACCGCTAAGGTGGCAGGGCCAGACAGGCATCCCAGCAGTATGCCAGGAGCAACGGATGTAAAATTGAAGCTGGTATTCTGCAAGGAGAAAGGCTTACTTGTTGGCGGTGGAGCTTCCGGCGGTAGCAGTATCGGCGAGTTAATGAATGTGGTTGGTGCCTGTATCCAGCACTCAGTTACCGCCTACGATATTGCCCTGTTCCAAATGGGTACTCACCCCGCCTTAACAGCATCTCCAATTCCATACCATCTGGTTAATGCGGCAGAGCTTGCTATCAAAGCAATGCGGTAACTTGTAGGTTCCATATAAAACAATGCTATTGCAGGAACATTAGAATACGTTCATAAGATAGGATGGGTGTGGGATTTAGAAGTGATGAGGCTTCTCCCTTTGATTCCCTGGCTTCAGTCTACGATAGCTGGTTTGAGCAGAAGGGCAAAATTACCTTTGCCATCGAAGTAGAGGCATTTAAGGTAATTTTGCCCTCTTTGCCAAACCCCTGGCTTGAAATAGGGGTGGGTAGTGGCCGCTTTGCCCAGGCCTTAGGGATAGAGACCGGCGTTGACCCTTCTATTGAAATGCTACAGATAGCTGGGGGGCGTGGTGTTAGTGTATTTGCTGGCAGAGGGGAGCAACAGATTTTTGATTCGGCGTCTTATGGGGCAGTCTTTCTCATAGTAACACTCTGCTTTGTAGACTCGGCATTGGATGTTCTAAAGGAAACTTACCGCATTTTGGCACATGGTGGTAAGGCAGTTCTTGGCTTGGTCCTAAAGGAAAGTCCGTGGGGAAGTTTTTATCAACAAAAGAAGAGGCAAGGACATCCCTTTTATGAACATGCCACCTTTCACAGCTATAATGATGTGGTAAAGATGTTAAACAAAGTAGACTTTTCAATTGAGACTGTAATCTCTACACTCTTCCAGGAACCGGGCAAGGTCACCCATTTGGAAGCACCACGAAGGGGCTTCTATCCCGATGCCGGTTTTACTGTAATCGTAGCTAAAAAGGATATTGAATAGGGAGAAGAGAAATGACAAGAGTAGAGTGTGACCCCGGCATCTGTGGCAATTCATGTATCATAGATGTTACCAGGGTTAGCAACCCCGATGTTGTTAAGGCTGATAAACGCAAGGTCAGGCTTAAGATTAAAAGTGACTGTAAAAGAGTCGCTGGAATGACCAATGAATTAACCGAAATAGACGAGGGAGAGGTAGATGAATGGGCCCCCATCAGGCCAAAGGGAGAATCTAAGATTTGCCAGTACGCTCGTCATCATCGCCTCTGTGCTGCTTGCCCGGTTCCTAGTGCTATCCTGAAAGCAGTAGAGGTGGAAGCCGGGCTGGCAATACCTCGAGATGCTCACATTAAGTTCGTAAGTACGGAGCGTCACTGAAGTGCAACTCGATAGACATAACGATAAGGAGACCTGCAATCAAGTAAGTATCTCCTGTTCGTCTCTTTATCATACCGTAGTTGCATGCGTTCACAGTATAATTACCCAAAATAGACTAATAAGGAGGAATACAACTTGAGTAAATCAATAAAAGGTACGCAGACAGAAAAGAACCTCTTGACGGCTTTTGCCGGAGAAGCACAGGCTAGAAACCGTTACACTTTTTTTGCCAGTGTCGCCCGCAAGGAAGGTTACGAGCAGATTGCCAGCGTTTTTACCGAGACTGCCGGTAATGAAAAAGAACACGCCGAGATTTTCTTCAAATATCTTGAAGGCGGTGACGTAGAAATCACGGCTGCCTACCCGGCGGGCATTATTTCGGATACAAAAACGAATCTGGAAGCCGCGGCGGACGGTGAAAAGCTGGAATGGAGTAAGATTTACGCTGACTTCGAAAAAACCGCTAGGGAAGAAGGTCTCGCAGATATAGCGACTTCATTCAAGGAAATCGCCGAGGTGGAGGAATTCCACGAACGACGGTATCGGAAAATGGCGAAAAACATTGCTGACGGAGAGGTATTCAAAAAGAAATCAGTTGCAAAGTGGCATTGCACCAACTGCGGCTATATACACGAAGGCACCGAAGCACCCAAGGAATGCCCCGCCTGTAAACATGCCCAAGCCTACTATGAACTCCTAGCGGAGAATTATTAATAATATCTTGACTTAGCACGGTGGGCGCGATATAATCCTTATCCTAGTCTATCATCCGCTAATTTAACGTTACTCCCTGTAATATAGATAATCAAAAAACAAATTGGGGGAGGTACAGAATGACAGATGAGAAAAAGGATTACACAACCGGCTTCGGCGCTCCTGTTGACGACGATCAGAACAGCAAGACTGCGGGAAATCCGGGCCCTATCCTTATTCAGGATACGCATTTGCTGGAAAAGTTAGGGCATTTTGACCGTGAGCGTATCCCGGAACGTGTCGTCCACGCCAAGGGGGCGGGAGCTCACGGCTATTTCGAGGTAACAGCAGACGTTACAAAATACACGAAGGCTAAATTCCTCTCCAAGGTGGGAAAACGTACTGAGGTATTTGCCCGGTTTTCCACCGTGGGCGGTGAGAGAGGCTCGGCCGACGCCGAGCGTGACCCGCGCGGTTTTGCTCTGAAGTTCTACACTGAAGAGGGCAACTATGACATGACCGGAAACAATACCCCTGTCTTCTTCATACGCGACCCGCTAAAATTCCCGGACTTCATCCACACGCAGAAACGTCATCCCGGCTCCAATCTTAAGGATGCCAACATGTTTTGGGACTTCCTCTCCCTGACACCTGAATCTATCCACCAAGTCACTATCCTGTTTTCAGACCGTGGAACTCCCAGGACTTTTCGCAACATGAACGGCTACAGTAGCCACACCTTCAAATGGTATACCGAAAAGGGTGAGTATTACTGGGTGAAATATCACTTCAAGACAGAGCAGGGCATCCAGAATTTCAACCGGGATGAAGCCACTGAGATGAAGGGGAACGATCCTGACCACGCCACCCGTGACCTCTTTCAGGCTATCGAGCGTGGGGAATACCCTTCCTGGCGGCTCGAAATGCAGATAATGACCCCGGAGGAGACTGAAAATTACCGCTTTGACCCCTTTGATGTTACCAAGGTCTGGTTCCATGCCGATGTGAAGCCGTTCACCATTGGGCGACTGGTACTGAATAAGAATCCCCAGAATTACTTTGCGGAAGTGGAACAGGCTGCCTTTTCTCCGGCAAACTTCGTCCCCGGCATTGCCGCATCACCGGACAAACTGCTACAGGGCCGGCTTTTCTCCTACCACGATACCCATCTGCATCGTCTCGGGCCGAACTATCAAATGTTACCAATCAACCGGCCCAAGAACGCCGTAAACTACTATCAACGCGACGGCGCGATGGCTTACGGGGATAACAACGGTGACAACCCTAACTACTATCCCAACAGCTTCGGCGGCCCGGAACCAAAACCAGATACCGGTGAGCCCCCGTTTGAAGTATCGGGGCAAGCAGCCCGCCAGCCTTACATACATCCCAACGACGATTTCTTCCAGGCTGGAGAGTTGTACCGCCGAGTTATGATGAATGAAGACCGAGACCACCTTGTCGGAAACATCACGACTCATCTCTGTAATGCTCTCAAACGCATTCAGTTACGCCAAACGGCCATTTTCTACAAGGCTGACACCGAATACGGCACACGGGTTGCCCAAGGACTGAAACTGGACGTGAACGAGGTTAAAAGTCTTTCAGAGATGACCCAGGAAGAACGCGCCAGAGCCACAGCTAAATAAACGATTTTAATTATACTTCCCTATACCTATCATAATTACTAAATTTTGCCGAAACTGGCTAACTCTCTACCATCGGTTAATGACCAGTAAGGATTGATTTAGAGTGACTACGCCGGCCATAGATAAGACGGGGGATACCTTTCGGGGCAACCTCTGGATTACCTTTGTCGGTTTCCTTGATACGCACCTACTCATTCCTATAATAGCCCTTTACGCTATTCAACTGGGTGCTCGTTTGAGTATCGTTGGTCTCATCATAGGCTTATATTCTATAGCTAATGCACCAGCAAACATACTCTTTGGCAGGGTTATAGATCGATTTGGCATCAAATTACCACTGGCTCTCGGGCTTATTGGTGATGCCTTGGCTATGTTTCTATATTCGTTATGTAGAGTTCCCTTTCATTTGATCCTGGTACGCATTTTTCATGGCATATCAGGAGGGGTTGTTGGTCCAGCTACGATGTCCGTTACCGCGGAGCATGCCAAAAAATATCGGGGTGGTCGTACCATGGCCCTCTACGGCATTTCGCTGGCTGCGGCTACTTTGGCAGGTTATGTTCTTAGCGCCACGCTTGCTTCACGTCTGGGCTATGAATTCGTCTTCTATATCGGTGCGTTGTTATTAATCTCGGGAGCAGTCTTAACCTTAAGACTACCGACAAGGGCAAAGGGACCCCGTACCCAATCAGAGTCTCCCAAGGCAGGACTACATAGGATTTTAAAGTTAATGAGGAGGAGAGAGCTCCGTGCCTCATACGTTTCTATCTTTGCCCTATATTTTGCTTTCGGTGGTGTGGTTACTCTGCTTCCTTTGTATTTGAAGAGCTTAGGTATGGAAACTTTTCATACAGGGATGTTGCTAGCGACCTTTGCCATCACATTTATTTCACTCCAGGTTCCATCTGGAAATCTTTCTGATAAGTTAGGGAGAAAGACCCCCGCTGTTTTAGGCTTATGCCTATGTGTAGCTTCATTAGCTATGCTGCCAACACTACGCACCTTCCAGGCTCTTATTTTAGTGATGGTACTTTATGGAGCATCCTACGCTCTTATTTTCCCCTCGATATCTGCTATAGTCACTGATAATACCATGTCTGAAGAAAGGGGGAGAGCTACAGGTATATTTCACGCATTGCTTACAGTGGGTGTTGCTGTTGGTGCACCGGTTATCGGCTGGGCGGCTGAAACCATTGGGATTAAATGGGGATTAGTCCTATCTAGCAGTGCAGCAATCCTGGCTATACCCATAGTGCTAATATCCTTACGGCCGCGGTCAACCCAAACGTCTGCCTGGTAATTATTCATTGCCGGACAGGACAGATCCCCGTAGGCACTTGGTCTTGCTGCTACGTTGCTTGCTTTCCAACCGACGTTTCTTTGACGCCAGTGTAGGTCTTGTCTTACGACGAATTTGTGGTCTTTGTGCTGCCTTGTGGATCAGCTTCACCAGCCGCTCGGTTGCATCTTCGCGGTTCCGACCCTGAGTACGAAACCGCCGGGCTTCGATAATAAGTACGCCATCTTCAGTAATTCTATTGCCCGCTAGTGAAGTGAGACGTTTCCTGACTTCATCAGGTAAAGAGCGTGAGTTAGCTACGTCGAAGCGAAGCTGCACGGTGGTGGCAACTTTGTTGACGTTTTGCCCACCCGGCCCTGAAGCGCGGATGAAGTTCTCTTGGATCTCACTATCGTCAATCTTAATCGTGCGGGTTATTTGAATCATATCCTAAGTTTAAACTCGCATCACTGCCTTGAGCAAGCCATAGCTTATAAAGCACTGGTAACCATGGCGAAGCTGAACATAGCCCTAACGGCACACATAGGGCAAAAACCAAGGCGAACAGCCATTCAGGTAAAGAGATTCGCTAGCAAAGACTAAAAAGGATTCTAAGTAATCATAATACGCAGCCCAAATACCGGAGATTACTAAGAAGCTGCGATATAGGGCTTGACAATCGGAAGAAATAGATGTACACTCTTCTCTTCTCTTAGATAACACTAGGTTTTGTAAAAGGGGGATAACAGATGTATAAGAAAATCATGGTTCCTTTAGACGGTTCCGAGCTGGCGGAGTGCGCTCTTCCCCATGCCGAAG
>CAZYRA010000045.1:0-9081 GCA_964649385.1 uncultured Dehalococcoidales bacterium
GGGATTTCGCTACCTTAGGACCGTTATAGTTACGGCCGCCGTTCACTGGGGCTTCGGTTCAGAGCTTCGGATTACTCCTGACCCCTCCCCTTAACCTTCCAGCACTGGGCAGGTATCAGCCCCTATACATCAGCTTACGCTTTAGCAGAGACCTATGTTTTTGTTAAACAGTCGCTTGGACCAATTTAGTGTCACCCCCAGAGGGGGCACCCCTTCTTCCGAAGTTACGGGGCTATTTTGCCGAGTTCCTTAACGAGGGTTGTCTCGATCACCTTGGGACATTTATCCCCACCTACCAGAGTCGGTTTGCGGTACGGGCACTCTTACTTCATCAGCAACGAGGCTTTTCTTGACGGCCTGGGATCAACTGAATCGTCTTGGGTCTCCCCTCAACTTCCCCCTCACCTTCAGCTACATATCCGGGGTGGATTTGCCTGCCCCGGCATCGCCTATAGTGGGTGACGCACCATGTCCAATAGGCACGCTCAGCCTACCCTCCCGTGTCCCCCCTTTACCTCCGCAAAAGTGGTACGGGAATAATAACCCGTTGTCCATCGCCTACGCCTTCCGGCCTCGGCTTAGGCCCGACTAACCCTACGCGGATTAACCTTCCGTAGGAAACCTCAGGTATTCGGTGGGTGTGTTTCTCACACACCTTACGCTACTCATGCCGGCATTCTCACTTCCCTTAACTCCACTACTACTCACGTAGTAGCTTCATGGCTAAGGGAACGCTCCCCTACCATTCCAGTAAACTGGAATCCATAGCTTCGGTGGCGGACTTTAGCCCCGTTGAATTATCGGCGCAGCACCACTCAACCAGTGAGCTATTACGCTTTCTTTAAAGGATGGCTGCTTCTAAGCCAACCTCCTGGCTGTCTGTGCAATCCTACTTCCTTTACCACTTAGTTCGTTCTTAGGGACCTTAGCTGATGGTCTGGGCTGTTTCCCTCTCGACTATGGAGCTTAGCCCCCACAGTCTCACTCCCAGATTCTTGACTAATGGCATTCGTGGTTTGGTTGGATTTGGTAAGATATTATCCCCCTAGTCCATCCAGAGCCCTACCTCCATTAGTGAACATCTGAGGCTGCACCTAAATGCATTTCGGGGAGAACCAGCTATTCCCGGGTTCGATTGGCATTTCACCTCTATCCACAGCTCATCCTACAGCTTTGCAGCGCTGACAGGTTCGGGCCTTCACTCCGATATTATCGGAGCTTCACCCTGGCCATGGATAGCTCACCCGGCTTCGGGTCTAATCCGTGCAACTAAAAAATGCCCTATTAAGACTCGCTTTCGCTACGGCTCCGCAATGAAAATCGCTTAACCAAGCTACACAGATTAACTCGTCGGCTCATTCTTCAATAGGCACGCCATCACCCCAAAAAATTGAGGCTCTGACTGCTTGTCAGCACACAGTTTCAGGTCTATTTCACTCCCCTCCCGGGGTACTTTTCACCTTTCCCTCACGGTACTAGTTCACTATCGGTCATCAAGGGTATTTAGCTTTGCCCTGTGGTCAGGGCGGATTCCCACAAGATTTCTCGTGTCCCGTGGTACTCAAGTACAGATGGAGAGCCTACCCCTTTCGTCTACGGGACTATCACCCTCTGTGGTAGCTCTTTCCAGAGACCTTTGACTAGGGTTCGGTTTGTAACTCTCTGACTCGTTCTGAACCGAGTCTCACCTGCCTTACAACCCCCTATAAGCTTAGGCCTCAGAACCACTTAGCTTACAGGGTTTGAGCTTTTCCCCTTTCGTTCGCCACTACTCAGGGAATAATTTCCTTTCCTCGGGGTACTGAGATGTTTCACTTCCCCCGCTTACCTCCTCCCAGCCTATGTGTTCAGCTGGGGGTACCCAGGTTTTACCTGAGTGGGTTGCCCCATTCGGGAATCCCCGGTTAAGCTTGCTAGACAGCTAACCGAGGCTTTTCGCAGTCTTGCCACGCCCTTCTTCGGCCCTTGATGCCAAGGCATCCACTGTGCGCCTTAACCGCTTGACCTGCTTCAGATTTGATATTAGTCTTTATATTCAGTTGTTAAAGTACAACAGACACAAAAACGGCTTGGTGACTTACCACCAAGCCGCTCGCCTGGTTTTCAATCACCCTGCTTCCCTTTTTATGTCTTAAATATCCTCATAGGCTATTACAATAACACCTTATGCTGATGAAAAATAGTAGCACAAAAATAATAGTCTTGTCAACCCGGTGTGCTGGCCCACATGATAGTGACGCCCACCCTTCTTTACAAGTTCATTATCGATACTGTATTCTAGCTTAAGGTAAGGAGGAAGAGTTGTATCAGGCACCACGCGGAACCTCAGACACTCTACCAGGGGAGCAGGCATACTGGCGTTATATTGAGCAAAAAGCGGTTGACCTTTGTCAACTCTATGGCTATCAGCGTATCGATACCCCTGCTTTTGAAGACACGCGGCTTTTCTCACGCAGCATAGGCGAGGGTACCGATATTGTGGAAAAGGAAATGTATACCTTCGAAGACAAGGGGGGTAAACAGATAACCTTAAGGCCGGAGGGAACGGCACCCGTGTGCCGGGCCTATCTGGAACACGGGATGCATAATCTACCGCAGCCGGTGAAGCTGTATTATCTGACATCTATTTTTAGATACGAAAGGCCTCAATCGGGAAGATACCGTGAGCATCGCCAGTTCGGCTGTGAGGTTTTTGGGGATAGTGCCCCCGCTCTTGACGCCGAAGTTATTGACATCGCCTGGCAATTATTTTCGTCGTTAGGCATCGGTCACCTTTCCTTGAACCTGAACAGCATTGGCTGCCGGGAGTGTCGACCGGGGTATCTAATTGTGCTGCAGGACTATTATGCTCGCTACGTCCAGGACCTATGCCTGGATTGTAAGGCCAGGCTTAAGAGAAACCCCCTGCGCTTGCTTGATTGTAAGAAACCCTTGTGTCGGCAGGTAGCCAGCTCTGCGCCGCAGAGTGTTAATAGCCTCTGCCCGCAGTGTGGTGAACACTTCGAGCGATTGAAAGGATATCTGGATTTGCTTAAGCTTCCCTTTGTGGTGAACCATTGCTTGGTCAGGGGGCTTGATTATTATACTAGGACGGTTTTCGAGGTCCAGCCTGAGGCTGAGGGGGCCCAGAGCACCCTGGGGGGTGGGGGGAGATACGATTACCTGATTGAGGAATTGGGTGGTAACCCTACCCCGGCGATGGGCTTCGCCAGCGGTATGGAGCGTATAGTCCTGAATCTGAAGAAACAGGGGGTTGCCGTCCCGGTGCTGCCCCAGCCGCAGGTGTTCGTTGCTTATCTTGGCGACGAGGCTAGGAGTGAGGCAGTAAGACTGACATCAGTGTTGAGACGGGCTGGCATCGGTGTAATAGAGGCTGTCGCTGGCAAAAGTCTGAAGGCTCAATTGAGGCAGGCCAATACCCTTAATGTTAGTTACGCAGTTATAATTGGCGAGCAAGAGATAAAGACCGGTACCGTGGTGCTGCGCAATATGGCTACCTCCGAGCAAGAGACTATCCCGGTTATCCAGTTGCCGGAGCATCTTCAATGCTAGGCTTGAGATAGATTACTCCGCTGGGGCAAAGTCCAGGATATTGAGCCGGAGTCTTTCCGCCCCGTTCCAGGAATCCACTTCCAGGTTATAAACGATATCAAGTGGTGAGGCTACCCCTTTTGAGTATTTGCCGGCGTTAAAGGCTATCCCGTCCCAGGTGGTGCCATCCTGTCTTAGTTTGAGCTTGAGGTGTGTACCCTTACTGCCGATTACCCGTAAGTTAGTGACCTCTACCTTTCGGCTGATGAAGGTAGGCGCCGGGTTTCCCTTACCGAACGGGGCCAGCTTCTGCAGACTGAAAAAGGTATCCCCTGCCAGTTTAAGGAGGGTAATCTCGGCATCAATATCAAGGTGATGGCGGAGGTCAACGCCGTCTAGCTCGGTGGCTGCTATCCTAAGGAGCGCTTCTTTCAGGCGGGGCAAGTTCCTGGTCGGCAGGGTAAAGCCGGCTGCCTGGGGGTGTCCGCCAAAGTGAGAGAGGAGGCTCTGGCACTGCTTCAGGGCCTGGGTGATGTTAAAATCAGGAATGCTGCGGCAACTGCCGGTACTTGTCTGCTTGCCGGTCTTGACCACCACCGCCGGGCGGTAGAACTCTTCACGCAGCCTGCCGGCAGCCAGACCGATGACTCCCGCCGTGTATTCATCATCGCTGGCGAGCAGAATCGGGGAAATCCCTTCAGCCAGTATTTGTTCCCTGGCCTTGCTGATTACTTCTCTGGTCAGTCTTTGTCGCTCCGCGTTTTTCTGTTCCAGCCATATGCTAAGTTGTCGTGCTTCCTCGGTAGAGTCTGTTATCAATAGCTGGTAGCTGGGCATAGCGTGTCCTAGTCTGCCGGCAGTGTTTAAGCGAGGGGCTATTACCCAGGAGACGCTCTCCGTATCAAGGCTGCCGATAGTCATGCTGGTCTGATTTGCCATTTCCCTTATGCCGGGGCGTGGCGTGGCATTAAGCAGCCTTAGTCCTTGCTTGACCAGGTATCGGTTTTCCCCCACCAGGGGCATCACATCGGCTATCGTCCCCAGGGCTACCAGGTCGAGCAGGTCGTCCGACCCTTCCCCTTTGCCGATGCTCCGTAGCAGGGCTTGAAGGAACTTGAAGGCTACTCCGACGCCGGCTAGTTCTAAGAAAGGGTATTCTGAACCGGGTAGTTTGGGGTTAACCACAGCCGCTGCCAGTGGGATGGTGTCTGGGGGGGTGTGGTGGTCGGTAATAACAATATCAAGCCCCTTTCTGTGCGCCTTCTTGACCTCATCCAGAGCGGTGATGCCGCAATCAACGGTGATAACCAGGCTGATACCTTGCTGTTGGAGCTTCTCCAGAACGGTTGTCTTGACGCCGTGTCCTTCATTCAGACGATGCGGGAGATAGGGGATGACCTTGCCACCGAGCCGGCTAATTCCCTGGACCAACAGGGTGGTGGCGGTGATGCCGTCGGCATCGAAGTCGCCGTAGATAGCGATGTTTTCTCCGGAGAGCAGGGCGCGGTAGGTCCGGGCTACCGCCCGGTGCATATCAGGCAGCAGGAAGGGATCGGCTGACAGGCGTTCGTCGGCAGCGATAAAGGATGCTAACTGGGACGGTTCGGTGAGGCCTCGGTTGTAGAGGATTTGAGCTATCAGAGGGGGAAGGTCCGGAGTTTCAGCGAAATACTCGGCTGGAGCCGGTGGCAGGATGTTCCATCGGCTATTATTCAAACCCGTCTTTCCTTAATCGCCGGGGAATCTTTCTTGATGGGTTTGCCCTCCTTCTATTTGACCGGCTGGTATAGGAAAATTATAATGCCATTAGAGCTAATTGGTCAATTCAGTAATGAGAGTCTACTTTGGAGAATTTTGATTGGTAGGTATCAAGGTTGCCCTGGATAGCCTGGGCTGCAAGCTAAACCAGGCCGAGACAGACGAGCTGTTCCACCAGTTTGCTGAGGCTGGCTGCCAGATGGTATCTTCACCCGGCGAGGCTGACGTCTATATTCTAAATACCTGCACGGTTACTCATGTTGCTGACCGCAAGTCCCGCCACCTGCTGCGGTTGGCGCATCGCCGTAATCCTGGTGCCGTGGTGGTGGCTACCGGATGTTATGCCGAGCGGGCCCCCACCGAGCTGGCTGAAATTGAAGGGGTTAGACTTGTCTTGGGAAATAGTGATAAACCGCACCTATTGCGGTTACTGAAGGAGTCCGGCTGTTTGGGCGACCGGGTTATTGGGCAAGAAGGTTTGGCAGCTAACGGCTGTGGTGGTTTCCGGACACGCGCTATGGTTAAGGTCCAGGATGGCTGTAACAACTTCTGCGCCTACTGTGTCGTCCCACTGGTACGGGACAGGGAAAGGAGCCTTGCCGCCGGCAAGGTGGTTAGTGTTATCAAGCAACGGGTGGCTCAGGGCTATCGGGAGGTGGTGTTGACCGGGGTCAGGATTGGCTCTTATTGTGATAACGGGGTTACCCTGGTGGATTTACTTGAGCGCATTCTGGCAGAGACCGGTGTGGAAAGGCTAAGGCTGTCCTCTCTTCAGCCCGGTGAGGTTTCCCCTGAGCTTATTGCTCTCTGGCGTGACGGGCGGTTGTGTCCTCACTTTCACCTTTGCCTGCAGAGTGGTAGTGAGAGTGTTTTAAGTAGGATGAAGCGGCGCTACTCTACTACTGACTTTGAGCAGGTGGTGTCCTTTATCAGAAATATGGTGCCTGGGGTGGCTATCACTACCGATGTTATGGTCGGTTTCCCCGGTGAGGCTGACAAAGAGTTTGAGGAAAGCTATCGTTTCTGCCTGCGAATGGAGTTTGCTCGCACTCATGTCTTTTCCTACTCACGCCGTAACGGTACCGAAGCCTCCCTATTTTCCGATCAGGTTAGTGATAAGATAAAAAAGGAGCGGGCAGGTAGAATGCTGGCGCTGGCCCAGGAGAGCGCTTGCAGCTTCAGGCGGCAATTTCTGGACAGGACGCTCACGGTACTCTTCGAGCAGCGCTCAGGTGGTGTCTGGTCCGGCCTTACCACTAACTACGTCAAGGTGTATGCTAAGAGCAGCAGTGATTTGACTAACAGACTTAAACCGGTAAGGCTGGTGGAAGTTTATCGGGATGGGGTGTGGGGAGAAATAGTAGAATAGATGAAGAATCTGAAAAAGGAATCTATCAATTGCGGCAGTATTCTGGGGAAGGAGCCGTCACTTGGAGATGGCGGATGAGAAACCGACTATCCTTTGTATTATGATTACGGGGTAGTATAATTAAACAGTAGCTAGTCTTATTAACCCGGCGGGGGTGTGATATGGAGAATATGCGCCAGAAGTATCTTGGGATGTTCGAGCCGAAAAGGATAATCGATAATCCTTCGGATAAGAAGCTGAGGGGGTGGGCATTTGAAAAGGGGGGGGAGATAACTGAGTTCGGGAACCTGGCGGTGATTACTAATGTGCGGAATAGGATTGCCAAGTTTACCGAAGTGGTGATGAACGAGCCTGCTCCGGAAGACGACCGGCTTATCCGTGAGGTTATGGATTACCTGAAGACCAAAGAGGTGATACAGCTTGACCGGGTGATGTGTCATAACCCCGAATTCAAAAGGAACTGTCGTGTCTATGTTACCGCCGATTATCCCCGTATACCGCTGATGTGGGGAAATACCCTGTTTCCCTCGGAGGGTGGTGAGCCTGACTTCGTCACTGTTACTGTTGCCGAGTGGCCGGAGAAGAGGACCCTCGTCTTTCCTGAGTCGGGCCTGACCATAATTCTGGGTAGTGACTATAAGGGTGAGAATAAGAAGGCGATGCTGCGCCAGGTGATGTACTGGGCGAAGAAGGGCGGTAGTCTGGGGCTTCATGCCGCCAGCAAGATAGTGCGGGTATTCCGCAACGGAGAACTCAAGGACTTTGGCTTTCTCTTATTTGGTCTCAGCGGTACTGGTAAGACCTCACTTTCCTGTCACTCGCACTGGTTGCGTCCTCCGGAAAGGGTGATCATCCGTCAGGATGATGTTGCAATACTAAGGGCTGACGGTAGTGCTGTCGGTACCGAGGAGTCCTTCTATCTGAAGACGGACGGACTGGAGCCTGACTCGCAGCCGCTTTTGTATGCGGCGGCGATAAGCCCGCGGGCAATACTGGAAAACGTCTTCGTTGCCCCGGAGACGGGCAAGGTCAACTTCTTTGACACCGCATTGACCTCCAACGGCCGGGCGATGGTGAAAAGGCGGGACATTGCTTTTACCGATAGTAATATTGATCTACAAAAGGTCGACTTTATCGTCTTCATCACCAGACGCCAGGATATTCTTCCCCCGGTGATGCGTCTTACCCCGGAGTGGGCTGCCGCTGCCTTTATGCTGGGTGAGTCGGTAGAGACCTCGGCTGGTGACCCGGCGGAGGCGGGTAAGCTGCGGAGAGTGGTCGGCACCAATCCCTTTATTGTCGGTTCGGCCGATGAGGAAGGAAATACCTTTCTCAGTATCCTGAGGCGTAATCCCGGGATACAGTGCTTCATTCTGAATACGGGAATGGTAGGGGGAGCCGATAGAGGGCAGAAGATAACGGTGAAGGACTCAGTAAAGATAATGGAAATGATCGCCCGCGATGAGATTGTATGGCAGAAGGATGAATTCTGGGGCTATGATGTCCCGGTGCATATCCCCGGTATCGATATGGCCCGGTTTGACCTTGATAATTATTACTCTAAGGAGCAGATACAGGAAATCTCAGAGGATTTGAAGCAGGAGAGGCTGGCATGGCTCTCCCGGTTTGAGCGGCTGGACGAGGCCATCCTCAGTGCTATTGCGCCTTGAGCCGGGAGCGAATTGACTGCTTAAATCTAGGTTGCTTTTCTTGGTCTCCGCATACGTACCCGGTCGGAGGCTGAGCGGACGATGGCATCGCTGACCCGGCAGACTCTTACCATCTGCTGCACATCGTGCACCCGCACGATATCGGCGCCCTTGGCAATACTGATGGCTATGGAGGCAGCGGTACCTTCGACACGTTCATCAGCGGGGAGGTTCAGTACTATACCGATAAAGGACTTGCGTGAAGGTCCGACCAGAATTGGTCTCCCCAGTTCGTTTAGTTCTTCCAGCCGCTGTAAGATTTCCAGATTTTGCTGCCAGGTCTTGCCAAACCCGATACCGGGGTCGACGATGAGATTGTCCCAGGGTACTCCCAGGCTTAATGCTAGCTCCAGACTTTGCTGAAGGGATGAGGTTATCTCAGTAATAACGTCATCATAGTATGATACATCACTCTTAATCCTCGGGTCGTAGCCTGATTTGTCCCGCTGATTGCTCATCAGGATAAGGGGTATTCCCTTTTCCGCAGCCAGTTCAGCCAGCCGGGGGTCTCGTTTCAGTCCCCACTGGTCGTTGAGCATTGTTGCTCCGGCCTCAACCGCCCGGCGGGCCACCTCTGGTTTGTAGGTGTCAACGCTTAAGGGAATATTTACCTTAGAAGCCAACCGTTCTATCATTGGAACAACACGCTGAATCTCCTCGTCTATTGAGATTGGGGCTGAGCCGGGGCGGGTAGATTCGCCGCCGATATCGAGA
>CAZYRA010000046.1:0-9069 GCA_964649385.1 uncultured Dehalococcoidales bacterium
GGTTTCCTAAACCGCGTGTCGTGCGTTCGAGTCGCACCAGGGGCACCACTTTTTGTAGCTAAAATGACCTGCCCCAGAGAAGAATCCGGAAAATAGCAAGAGCGACTAAGTGCGGCCCGGCTCAAGCTAGAGGGGCCGGATCAGAAGTATCGGGCCGGAGATTTCGCTCACTAACTTCGTGGCGACACTCCCCAGGACCCAGCGACTAAGTCCGGAGCGGGCATGGGTTGACATCACAACCAGGCTAAAGGGACTGGCATTGGCATAGTCAACAATCTGTTCCGCGGGCTCACCGGTAAGCACCTTGGAATGCACACTGAGGCCGGCTTTCTGGAGCCGCTCTTCTACTCTAGCCAGGTATTTCTCAATCTCTTCCCGCGTCTCCGGTATGTTGCTGAAGTAGTGGTCGGACATAACCGGGGAATCAGCAACCCTGAGCAGGACCACATCCACCAGTTCAACTCCGCTTTGCTCTGCCAGTGCTTCAACATGGGGAAGTACCGCTTCAGCCATCTCCGAACCATCCAGCGGCACCAGTATCGTCCTTTTCGGCCACATATCATAGGTAACATCCTGAGGGCACCGCGCCGGGACAAGCCAAACAGGCACCTTCGAGGCACGGAGTACCTTGTCCACCACACTACCGATAGCCCAGCGCTTGAGTCCGGAACGGCCGTGGGTCGCCATAAGAATCAGGTCGATACTATTTTCGTCAGCGTAACGGAGGATTTCTTCCGCCGGGTAACCAGAAGCAAGCTCACCACACACCTCTACCTCCTTCTTCCCCGGTCCAGTTTCCGCCTTTTTCCACGCCTTTTTTGCCTGCCCCCTGATAACCTCAGCCTTACGCTCAATATAAGCCCGATGCATAGGGGTCAACTCACTTTCCTCCGGCTTGTAAACATGAAACAGGACTACATCCAAGCCCAGTCTACCGACAAGCCCTCTAACATAAGGTAAGACTACCTCGGAAAGTTCCGAACCATCCAGCGTGACCAGCATCCTCCGGTACACTCTTACACCTCCGACTATAGCTACCGCTATGATATAATATGTTACCCATCATGGTATGTCAATACAGGGCAGCCTCCGCCTGTTCCTACACAAAGGTAAGTCCGAAGTGTTAAAATAGCACAAGGCAGGCCATTACACGGAGAGAGCTTACGGGCACCGCTATGACAACCTCATAAGGTAGCCCCTATCGGCCGGGAACTACTTCCAGGAGAAAGATGAGCGATTACATTATAGAAGTAAACAACCTGGTCAAAAAATTCGGCGATCTGGTGGCGGTAGACCATATCAACTTCCAGGTGGCGCAGGGAGAGCTCTTCGGCTTCCTGGGCCCGAATGGAGCCGGTAAGACCACCACCATCAATATACTGTGCACCCTAGCCAAGCCAACATCGGGGAAGGCTACCGTTAACGGCTTTGACGTGGTACGACAGCAGAATCAGGTGCGCCAGTCAATCGGACTGGTCTTTCAGGATCCCAGCCTCGATGAGCGGCTCAGCGGACTGCAGAACCTGCGCTTTCACGCTATGGTCTATAACGTACCCGCCTCGGTCCGCGAGAAACGGATTGAAGAAGTGCTTAAGATAATGGAGCTCTGGGACAAGCGCAGTAACGACGTACGCACCTACTCAGGAGGGATGAAACGCCGCCTCGAACTGGCCAGAGGTCTGCTCCATTATCCCAAGGTACTGTTCCTCGATGAGCCCACCATAGGGCTTGACCCGCAGACACGCAACCGCCTCTGGGAATACATACTAGAGCTAAAGCGGCGGGAAGGGACCACCATCTTCCTGACCACACACTACATGGACGAAGCGGATAAAGCAGAGCGCATTGCTGTTATGGACTACGGGAAAATCGTGGCTATGGACACTCCTGATAGGCTGAAGCGCAAGGTAGGTAAGGACGTCATCACTGTGAAAACGGATGACAACACCAAAGCCGCCGAAGAAATCGGGGCCCGCTACCAGATTGAGGCGAGACAGGATAATGATGAGCTGGTCTTTGCCGTAGAGCACGGTGAGAAGTTTCTGCCCAAATTCATCAGGGAATTCGGCACCAAGATACTGAGCGTCAGCCTGCGCCACCCGAGCCTGGACGATGTCTTCCTCAAGCTCACCGGCCGGGAAATTCGCGAGGAGGAAGTGAGTGACACCTTCAAGGCTATGGTCCGCCAGCACGGCCGTCACATGCGGCGCTAGAGGAAGCAATGAATAATCTACGGGGAATCTATACCATCTGGTACCGCGATATACTACGCTTCTGGCATGATAGGGTACGCCTGGTGGGGGCCATCTTTCTACCCCTTCTCTTTCTCTTTGTCTTCGGCAGCGGTTTCGGCGGTATGATGGGTAACCTCGGCTCAGGGGTAAACTTTACCCAGTTCATCTTCCCCGGCATTATTGGTATGACGGTACTGATGAGCTCCTTTATGGCCGGCATCTCGGTAGTCTGGGACCGGGAATTCGGCTTCTTGAAAGAGGTGCTGGTGGCACCGATAAACCGCGCCTCGGTAGCGATGGGGAAAACACTGGGCGCCGCCACGGTAGCGATGATACAAGGGTCAATTATTATGCTGTTTGCCCCACTAATCGGGGTCGCACTCACTGCAACGACCGCGGCAACCATGCTACCCCTGATGTTCCTGCTGGCGATTACCATGGGCGCCTTCGGCGTCCTGCTGGCAACCCGCATCAGGTCGATGGAGGCGTTTCAGGTAGTAACGCAGATGCTGCTGTTTCCTATGATATTTCTCTCCGGGGTATTCGTACCGCTGGACGAAGCACCGGCATGGATGAGCAACCTGACCAAGATTAACCCGGCCACCTACGGAATCACCAGCATCCGCCAGGTAGCCCTGGGGGAGACATCAGGGACCACCTTCGGGGTCAACCTGTTCGGGCAGACGATGTCGCTCTGGAATAATGCCGGCATACTGGCAATCATCGGTGCCGTCATGATTCTGCTGGCGATGTGGTCTTTCCGCAATCAGGAATAATCCATACAAGAGGAGATGGATAAGTGCGCGAAGACAGTGCCGGCCCGGATAGAAAGAACCTCTACCTTCTTTCTACCGGTAAATCTATCACCTCACTAGTCCCCTTCTCCTGCCCGCTGGAAGAATACCGCGCTGCCTTTGCCGAGCGGGAACACCCTTTCCTTAACTACTATACCTTCGAGAAAGGGGGCGTCCGGAAACGGAGCCTCTCCAGGGGGGAGTTCTGGGACCTTGCCCAATCAGCGGCTTCCTGCTTAAGCCGGCTGGGAATAGGCAAAGGCGGCCGGGTAGTCCACTGTTTCTCCGTTAATAGCCTTCACGACCTTGCCTTCAGAATGGCCGCGGTACTGGTGGGGAGCGTGCCGGTTACCATCAACTGGCAGGCCGACGACAACGAACGCATCTGCTATAAGGCAACCATAACCGGGGCAAAGCTGCTGGTATACGACCACGGTTTCAGCAAACGGGTGGCAGAATTTAGACCGGACCTGCCCGGGGTATCCTTCTTGCCCGCCGCACAGGTTGAGCACTTCGAACCTGCCGCCGGCTGGAGTCCGCCAACACTTGACTACGAAGATGAACGGGTAATCGTCTTTACCTCCGGTACCACCGCCAGACCCAAGGGGGTCAGCCTGCCCCACCGGAGCTACCTAGCCAATCGGCTTACCTTCGAGAAGTGGCTTGGCATGTCGGAGGATACGGACCTGGACCTGCTGCTGGTCAACCCCTTGCACCATGCCAACTCAACCGCTCTATCAGACTGGGGTATGCGCCGCCCCCGGGCTATCATCCACCTCGTGGAACGCTACTCGACGCCGTACTGGAAGATACTGGTAGAAGCTGCCGAAGGGAAGCGTGGCATACTCTTTGCCGCCCTGGTCTCCCGCCACATCGACTTCCTGGAGTCCCTGGTCAACACGTCAAGACTGCCGGTCGAAGAAGCCAGACTAAGAGAGGCACTAACGCAAACCGATATTATGATCGGCTCGGCGCCGGTGGGACCGAAAACGGTAAAGCATGTGCTCAAGTTCGGCGGGCATCTGCCACGTGTCCGCTTCGGCTCAACGGAGACCTGTCTTGAGGTAGTGGCAACCCCTATAACGCTGGCGCCGGAAGCGCTGCTGGAAGCATTTGAGGCTGGCTGGTCGCACCACTACCGGGGTGAAGCAATTACCGGCTACTACATCGGAAGGGAGCACTTCCCCTTCACCAGGGTCAAGGTGGTGGAGTCGATTGAGCCGGAGGCGGGGGACTATATGCAGCAGTGTGAAGTCGGCGAGCCAGGGTACCTAATCACACAGGGGGCAAATACCATGAACGGCTACGTAGGTGATGCTGAAGCCACGGAGTCCGTCTTCCGGGAAGGGTGGTATGTCGGCCTGAAAGATATTGCCTTTGCCCTAAAGAATAGAAGTGACGGAGAGATGGACTACTACTGGATGTCCCGTGATTCCGAGCTGCTTATCCGCGGTGGCGTCAATTACGCCTATGACCAGGTGGCCGCCGAACTGAGCGGATTCCTGGCCACCAGCTTCCAGATGATACCCAGGGAATTCCAGCTGGCAGTAGTCGGCCTCAGGCTGAATAGCGAACATGAGGACAGCTGCTGCGTAACGATAGAGCTGGGCAAAGAGGCGAGCCACCGTGAAGCGGAGCTAAAGTCCACCTTTCTTGGAAAGGCCTACCAGGCACTCGCCAAGGGCAGCCGCCCCGACTACCTGCGATTCGCCCCTATTCCCCGTAACTTCAAGGGCGCTATCCTCTACCCCCGCTTAAAGCAGGAGTTCCTAAACTCGGTGAAGCAGAATGCCGTCTCCCGCCGCCAGTAGTGTCAAAGAACTTGAACTGGCAGGCAAGCCGACATAGTAAAATTGATTTCGTCACCCAATCTCTGCTTAAATAGAAGGAGACAGAAGGAGGTAATAATGGAGGGTATCGCACTAAAGGCTACCGCCAGAGATATAGTGGGTAAGAAGACCAGGTTCCTGCGCCGCGAGGGCATCACCCCAACCCACATCTTTGGTCACAATCTTAAATCACTGGCACTGCAGTGTAACACTGATGAACTTAGGCGCGTTATCGCCCGGGTCGGGATGACCGCTCTCTTTAGCCTGGGAATTGACGGCGAAAAACGCCCCCGGAAGGTACTCATTCGAGAGATTCAAAATGACCCACTGGGCAGGCAAATCCTGCATGTCGACTTCTACCAGATAGAAATGACAGAGAAACTGAAGATTGATGTTCCCATTATCCTCGGCGGTGAAGCCCCGGCGATGAAGGTAAAGGGACGCTCGTTACATCAGTCCCTTACCAGCCTGAACATCGAGTGCCTGCCCGATAAGCTGCCCCACGAAATAGAGGTTGACTTAAGCCTCCTAACCGAACTGGGACAGTCAATCCATGTCAAAGACCTGGGGCTAAGTACGGATATCACCGTCATCAACGACCCCGAGCAGCTAATCGTTAAGATCAGTGAAACGGCAGCGGCAAGGGCAGAAGAGGGAGAGGAAATCGCCGCGACTGGGGGAACCGCCCCGCTTCAAGCAGCGACGGAAAAGAAGCCAGCCGAGTAAGCCGGTAACACTATATGCTCCTCAAGAGGTATGGATAGCACCCTTGATTGTGTTATGTTAATATGTTATGTTAAAGAAACCTTCGAGCTTGATATGCAAGGGATGCTATGAAAGAGGCTATTAATAGTTTTCTTACCTATCTCACCGTGGAGAAGGGCTTCTCCCCGAACACGATAGCCGCCTATCGAAATGACCTTGAGCAATTGAGTGAATTTGCCACGGAAGAGGCAGCTAAGAGCGGTTCTCTACCATCGTGGGCCAGCTTCGGGCGACAGGGAATGCTCAAGTACCTACTAAACCTCAAGGAGAGGAACTATGCTGCCACTACCATCGCCCGCAAGGTAGCCGCTCTAAGGTCATTCTTCAACTTTATGAAGGCTGAAGGGACAGTCAACGACAACCCTTCACAGAACATCGGTTCACCCAAGGTAGGCCGATCATTACCCAAACCTATCTCCATCAGCGAGGTCCACCGTCTGCTGGAACAACCGACCAAACAATCCAAGCCAGAAGCGCGAAGGGATGTGGCAATACTACAACTACTGTACGCCAGCGGGATGAGGGTAAGCGAGCTGGTATCCCTGAACCTGGATAACATCGATGTCGAGGAGGGCTCTGTGCGCTGCCTGGGCAAGGGACAAAAGGAGCGAATTATCCCGATCCACCAGCGGGCTGCCCAGGCCGTTAAAGAGTATGTAAGAGAGGTCCGTCCTAATCTGGTACACCGCCAAGAGGAGACGGCCCTGTTCGTTAACGCCCGCGGCGAGCGGCTGACCAGACAGGGACTCTGGCAGATACTCAAGGAATACGCCAGGGCAGCCGGGCTGGAAAACATCACTCCTCACACCTTGAGGCATAGCTTTGCCACTCATATGCTGTACGGTGGGGCTGACTTAAGGTCGGTCCAGGAACTACTGGGCCATGCCAACATCTCAACAACGCAGGTCTACACCCACCTTACTACCGAGCATATCCGCCGCACCTATGAAGAATCCCATCCGAGAGCTAAATAGAGGGGAGGTTATCGATGCCCAGTAAATCACGACGCAGCCGGGGAAAGCAGTCATTTCAGGGCACACAAAAGAAGGGCAAACGAATTTCCCCCGTTACAGTAGCTCAAGAGCAGGTAGTCTCGCCAACCGAGTCAACGGTCACCCCTGCGCGGAGAGCGGCCCATCCGCTAAGTGTGCCCACTCCACCGGCGGCCAGTCATCCCCACGTTGCTGCTGAGCTACGCCGGATCGGTATTCTGGCCGGGATTATGCTGGCGGTTCTTGTGGTGTTAGCTTTTACCCTGCCCTAAAACCCTCTCGCAGTAGGTATCGGCATGGACTTTGCTCAAGCCAGAGCCAGACTAATTACTCACCTCGGCGGTGAAATTAGGGACAGGCAGGTACTAGCAGTAATGGCCCGCATTCCGCGGGAGTGTTTTGTGCCCCCGGAGGAGCAGTTCTCCGCCTACGAAGACACGCCGTTACCCATCGGCCTGAACCAGACAATCTCACAACCGCTTATCATCGCCGTGATGACGGAAGCCCTGGAACTTAAGGGCAAGGAAAAGGTACTGGAAGTAGGCACCGGCAGTGGCTACCAGTCAGCCATTCTCGCCGAACTGGCCCGCCTCGTGGTTACCGTAGAGCGCCTACCTTCGCTGGCGGAAACGGCCAGGAAGACTCTTAACAATCTAGGCTACACAAATATTGAGGTCCACCCGGCTGGGGAGACCCTGGGCTACCAAGACAAGGCGCCCTATGACGCCATTATGGTCACCGCAGCCGCCCCCAGAATACCCGATGACCTTCTCACGCAGCTAGCCATCGGAGGGCGAATGATAATTCCGGTAGGCTCGCGCTACGTACAGGAGCTGTATAAGATTACCCGACGGAAGAAGGGGGACCTGGTCCAGGACCTGGGCGGCTGCCGCTTCGTACCCCTCATCGGTAAGAACGCCTGGGAGAAAGAATAGGACCTGGTAACCAAAGCTTCATTCTGAGCCGGAAGATATTATGGTATAATACTCTTCAAAGTAAAAATGGGCAAGGAGAAAGGAATGGAAACCCAGGAAGCAATCAAGTCCCGAAGAAGTATTCGCCGCTACCAGTCTACTGAGGTAGATAACAAGACCCTGAATCTTGTCCTGGAAGCAGCCCGCCAAGCGCCATCCTGGGACAATACCCAGTGCTGGCAATTTATTGTAGTACGGGATGCCGGTAACAGGAACAAGCTGGCCGATATGCTGCCCCGAACTAATAATCCCGCCGCCAGGGGAATCCGGGAAGCACCAGTAGCAATTGTAGTCTGTGCCGAGTTGGGCAAAGCCGGTTATCTGAGCGGGGAACTATCTTCCGATAAGGGTGACTGGTATATGTTTGACGTGGCACTGGCAATGCAGAACCTGGTACTAGCAGCCCAGTCACTCGGGCTGGGCACAGTGTATATCGGCTGGTTTGATGAAGAAAAGACGGCTAGCTTCCTTAACATTCCTGAGGGCTACTCTATAGTGGCAATGACCCCACTGGGTTACCCCGACCAGCACCCCAAGCCGAGACCAAGGAAAAAACTTACCGAGATTGTCTCCTACGAGAAATTCGGCCATAGATGAAACCAGTGCGGTTCCAGGCGGGCTGGTAATTCCACGGAACCAAGTCCAAGTCCATTTTGAACTAAGGAGGGTTCGCTATGTATCAGTTAGGTCTAGCTACCCCCTACTGGCTGATCGTCTTGATGTGGGTAGCCAGAATCGCGGTGTTAGTCTCCATCTGCTCCCTGCTTGCCTGGCTCGGCATCAGGGCCCTGGATGCCCTGACCCCCAATATTAAGGAGCGTGAGCGTATTGGAGAAAGCCCGCTGGCTACCGGGCTGTTCATCGCCGGCTTCTTCATCCTGGTCGGGCTGGTTATCCACGGCGCGGCTACCGCCTACACCGCCGTTGGTGTTTCCCCGCTGGGTTTTATCTTCGACTTCAGGACCTGGGGGCTGGTCGCCATCAGCTTTGCCATCAGCCTGCTAATCGGGCTGACGTTACTGCGTATCGTGGATAAACTGACCCCCAAGATATCCTTCTTAAATATCGCCAAAAGCCCGAACGCAGTGGGCATCTATGTCTTCGGCTACCTCATCTTCTTCGGCCTGATACTCCACGCCGCTCTGACGACACCGCTATGAGAAAGGCCGGGATTGTAATAATTTCAGTATCGCTATTGCTGGTCGGGTTAGTCACCACACAACAGGTGTGGGCAACGCCCTCGGCTGACTTTAGTGAGACAGGCAGCGAGGTCTTTGATGATTGGGGAATATACCGGACCAGAGCCTTTGGCAAAGACGGCTTCTACCAGCTATCGGAGGCCACCTTCCGCCCCGTGATAGCCCTCGAGAGTCTGGGCGATGAATCAGACCTGGCCTACCGCCTGGGCGAGCAGATTGCCGCCGAGTACCCAGACCGGATAGAGCGAGCGGAAGCGATATTTCGTTTCGTCCGCGACCGGG
>CAZYRA010000047.1:0-9012 GCA_964649385.1 uncultured Dehalococcoidales bacterium
GGCAAAATAATGGTCTGTGAGCTTTGCGTGGGGGCCAAGGATATTAAACCAGAGGATTTGAGGGAAGAGGTGGAGGTAACAGGGGCAACCTCGTTCTTAGGCGAAATCAGTGATGCCCAGATAACCTTCTCTTTCTAAGAATACAGTATTAATAAAGGAGGCGAACATGGCAGTACATATTTTAGATGTCTTAGGGCTCAAGTGCCCCCAACCAGTGCTCAAACTGGCCGTAATGGCTAAGGATATTCCTCCGGGAGATACCGTAGAGGTGCTGGCTGATTGCGAGTCTTTCCCCAAGGATATGCCGGCATGGTGCGCCAAGACGAAAAGGACGCTACTTTTCTGTGTGGATGAAGGTGGGGGGAAATTTAAGGCACAAATCCAGTTCTAACCCGGGGGTATTTATGGAAGAAGAATTCAAACCGAGGATAGTTGGCTTTCTTTGTAATTGGTGTTCCTATGCTGGTGCAGACCTTGCCGGAGCAACAAAATTAGATATCCCATCATCCCTCTCAGTTATCAAGGTTATGTGCTCAGGCAGGGTTGACCCGGTTCTTGTTGCCACCGCGCTCCTACATGGAGCTGACGGGGTGCTAGTTGCCGGGTGCCACCCAGGTGACTGTCACTACAGAGAAGGAAATTACTATGCCCGCCGGAGATTTGCCCTTTTGAAAAAAACTATCGAGACCTTGGGGCTGGATTCGGAAAGGCTTATGCTCGCCTGGGTATCAGCATCAGAAGGGCAAAGATTTAAAGAGGTAACTAACGAATTTGCCAAGCATATCAAGCAAATGGGCCCCAATCCTATGAGGAAGAAAATTTCACTGTGAATGGTGAAAGCGAGATGAACAATAAAGAACAAAACACTCCGATGCTGGTTATCGGGGGTGGTATTGCTGGTATTGAGGCAAGCTTATTACTGGCTAACTCGGGGAGAAAGGTATACCTCGTTGAAAAGACTTCGTATACCGGTGGCAACGTAATTAAGTTTGAGGATGTATACCCCAACATGGATTGTGCCACCTGTATGATAGCCCCGAAACAGCAAGAGCTGTTGGATAACGAGAACATTGAACTGCTGACACTCAGCCAGGTCGAATCTGTCAGTGGTTCCTTGGGAAATTTCTCGGTAGGAGTCAAGAAAAAGGCAGGGTATGTTGACCCGGAAAACTGCATCGGATGTGGTGCCTGCTATGACCCCTGTCCGGTAGAGGTAGACAACGAATTTGAAGAAAGGCTCTCAAAAAGAAAGGCAATATATATTCCTTGTGCCGGGGCTCTCCCCAATGTTCCTGTCATTGACACCGAGAACTGTCTGCGCTTCAAAGGACAAGATTGCCAAGCCTGCCAGGAAACCTGCGTGTTTGAAGCTATCGACTTCACCCAGCAGGACGAGGAGCTCCAGCTTAAGGTTGGCGCCATTGTTGTTGCCACTGGCTTTAAATCACTTGACCTCAGCCAAACTACCCAGTATGGGTATGCGAAACTCAGCAATGTCTACTCCGCTATGGAGATGGAAAGATTACTTGCCTCTAACGGACCTACGGAAGGGCAAATTACACTAAAAAATGGTGAGCCGCCGGCTTCGGTGGCTATCATCCACTGTGTAGGACGGGAAGAGAAAGGCTATTGCTCCTCAGTATGCTGTATGGCCTCTCTCAAAATATCGCACTTCCTCAAGAAAAAGTTGCCCGAAGTAAAGATAACCCAGTTTTACTCTGATCTCTGTATTCCAGGTAAAGCCTATCAGAGGTTTTACGAAGAGGTGAAGGAAAGCGGGGTTGATTTCATTCGGGCTACAGTAAGTGGAGTTTCACAGGCGGGGAAAGAACTGGCCCTCAAGTATAAAACTGAGGATGGCCGGGAGAACACCTTAACTGCCGACATGGTTATCCTCAACCCGGCGGTTGAACCGGGAGCTGATTCAACAAAGCTGGCAGAAATACTAAATATTCCTCAAAGTAAGGATGGATTCTTTAGTGAAAAGGAACCAGACCTTACTTCTGTAGCTACAGTACAAGACGGCATATTTATTGCCGGGTGTGCCCAGGGTCCTAAAGATATTGCCGAGACAGTAGCTGAAGCAGAAGCGACAGCGGGTAGAATACTTTCATTATTGAGGTAGAGGATAACAGATGGCAAAGAGGATAGGTATATTTTTATGCGAATGTGGAACTAACATAAGCGAGAAGGTGGATTTTGACCAAGTAACCGCTGTGGTCTCTCCTCTTAGGGATGTAGAAGTTATTGAGAGGCACAAGCTTCTATGTTCTGAGGGTGGAAAGGAATTCCTAAAACAAAGCATCGAAGAACACGGCTTAACACACGTGGTAGTGGCTGCTTGCTCACCAAAGCAACATGAAATTACCTTTATGAATGTGTGTGAACAGGCAGGTCTTAATCCGCAACTCTTCCAACTTGCCAACATACGCGAACAGTGTGCCTGGGTCACACCGAATGGGGAAGAGGCCACCGACAAGGCAATAAGACAAATAAGAGCCGCTATCAGCAGGGTTCGCTATCACAACCCCATTGAGAAAAAAGAGGTGGAGTGCTCCCCCGACGTATTGGTAATCGGCGGGGGTATTGCCGGGATTAAAGCCAGCCAGTTACTGGCAGCACCGGATAGAAAGGTCTACCTGGTGGAGAAAACCTCCTCCCTGGGAGGCAAAACAAAAGGCTTTAGCAAGCTATTCACCAGTATGGATTCCGGCTTGAGCCTGATGGAACAGGAGTTAGAGAGCCTTAAGGCTAATGAATATATCGAGGTTCTCACTGAGAGCGAGGTAGAGCAGGTTTTGGGCTTCCTCGGAAATTTCGAGGTGCAGGTAAGGACAAAGGCGAAAGACGAAGGACGAAGCTTCAATGTTGGAGCAATAATACTGGCTACTGGTTTTGAGCTATTTGACTCCAAAGAGCTTCCTCAATACGGATACGGGAAATTAGACGATGTCTACACAAGCCTGGAGTTTGAGGAGATGAACCTCCCCAGCGGGCCTACTGGCGGCAAAATCCTCCTCAAAAACGGTAAGCCTCCCCAATCGATAGCCATTATTCATTGTGTGGGCCGGGAAGAAAAAGATTATTGCTCCAAGGTATGTTGCCTGTATTCACTAAAATTCGACCGGATGCTGAAGTCCCAACTTCCTCAAGCTAAGGTATCCCATTTCTACTCTGACCTCTGTCTTCCAGGCAAATCCCACCAGAGGTTCTATGAGCAGACGCTTGAGTTGGGTATTGAGTTTGTCCGCTCGGCGAAAACCGAGGTTGCCAGCAATGGAAAGGGGACCGTCATCAAATATGAAGCCGAAACCGGCTCAAAAGGCGAATCGGTTTCCGACATGGTGATCCTCATCCCGGCGATGGAGAGCAGTCGTGATACTCAGAAGCTTGCTGAAATGCTTAAGCTCCCTCAAGACAAGAGTGGGTTCTTTGTAGAAGAGCACCAATTACTCTCTCCCGTGGCATCCGCTGTGGAGGGAATTTTTGTGGTTGGCTGTGCCCAAGGACCCCAGAGTATTTCCGAATCGATAGTTCAAGCAGAGGCTGCTACTGGGAAGATACTCTCGGCGCTAGTCCCAGGCCGGAAATTAGAAATTGAAGTTAGAACATCCGAGGTATCGGAAAGCTTCTGTACTGGGTGTAAAACCTGCATCTTAGTTTGCCCTTATGGCGCTATCACCTTCGACGAGGCGAAGAGAATCTCTGTCGTAAATGATGTTTTGTGTCACGGCTGCGGAAACTGTGTCGCCGCCTGTCCCTCCGGGGCGGTAAGTCTGAAGCACTTTACCTTTGGGCAAATCTACCAGGAGCTTAAGGAAGTACTGCGGTAATTATCGGAGCGAAGCTCCCTAAGAGCCGTGTTTGGTTAGACGGGATGGTTAGCTCTATGTAGCTAATCTAAAATATACAAAAAGGAGAAAGTGAAGTGACGGATGAAATAAAGGTTGACAAGACTCTTGATGTAAAGGGGGAAATCTGCCCCAATCCGGATGTGAGGACACTGACGACGCTTGAAAAGATGGAGAAGGGTCAGATTCTGGAGGTTCTGCTTGACTACCCGCTGTCGGTGGAGCGTATTCCTAGAAATGTGGAAAACAGGAAGCACAAGGTATTGAAGGTGGAAAAGATTGATGGGACCGACCACCGGATATTGATAGAAGCCAAAGCTAACAGGGAATAAATTCCTCAGGTCTTTAACCCAAGATCAAATAAAGTAACAAGGAGGAAGAATTGAATCCATTGATATTTACTGGAATTGCTGTTGGATTCGCCTTCGGCTTTGCCCTGCAGAGGGGCAGGTTTTGTATGAACTCTGCTTTCAGAGACATCATCCTGATGAAGGATTATACCCTGCTAAAGGCAGTAGGTGTCGCCATTCTGGTGGCCATGATAGGTTTCGCTATCATGGATAAAACCGGGGTGATAACTGTCAACCCGGTACCCTTTTTCTGGGGCGCCTTAATGGTTGGTGGATTCGTATTCGGTATCGGGATGGTACTGGCTGGCGGATGTGCCAGCGGCATCACCTACCGTCTGGGCGAGGGTATGATAGGTGCCATGATGGCAGTGCTCGGCTTGACGCTCTTTGGGCTGATGTCCAGTAAGGGTGTTTTCCATCCGGCCATCGCCACTCTCAGGAATGCCACAACAGTAACCCTGGCTGACGGTTCCGCACCCACACTGGCCAATCTGGCCGGTGTTCCCTTCTGGTTGATGGCATTAATCATTTCTGGTGTTGCCCTGGTCGTCTGGGGAGTAGTAACCAAGAAAAAGGCCGAGCAGGCAGAGACAGGCGAGAAAACCTCCGTTTACCAGAATATTTTCAAGAAGGGCTGGGGTTGGAAATCAGCAGGTATCGTGATCGGTGCTATAAATATAATTGCTTTCTATTCATCAGCTCTTGCCGGTCGAATGTATCCCCTGGGTATCTGCGGTGGCTACTGGACAACTACGGATTCCCTGATCACAGGTGTGAATCAAATGAACTGGCTGTCGGTAATGCTCCTCTCCACTATTTTGGGCGCTTTTGTCGCGGCTAAGGTCGCCGGCGAATTTAAGTTTAGGGCGCCACCACCCAAGACACTGGTGCAGACCTTCTTCGGCGGTGCCATCATGGGTTTTGGAGCCGCCATGGCAGGGGGCTGTAACATAACCCACGTCCTGAGTGGAGTGCCCCAGCTTGCGGTAAGTTCCATACTGGGTGGCGCTTTCCTTATCTTCGGATGCTGGTTTATGGCTTGGATACTGTTCATTAGGCCGATGAGGAACCTGGACTAAAAAAGGAGGATAGCTGGAAATGAAGATGAAGCGTGCCATGCTTGCATTTGGAATTGCCGCACTGGTATTGATACCGGTATTCACGGTAGGCATGACAGAAGAGGCGCCGGAGACATCGCGGTTTGACGTAATCGCTACTGCTGCTGATGAGTATCTGAATGACCCCGATACGTTATTCAATATCGCATCCAAGGACATGTTAGCTAAAATGCTTTCCGATAATCCATATATTATCAGTTGTCGAAGTGCTGAGGACTACGCCACGGGCCATATCCCGGGAGCAATTAACGTGTCTGCTGGCAGTCTGTTTAAGGCCGAGGGCTTGGCAAAGCTACCCAACGACGAGCAGATCATAGCCTACTGCTACACCGGCCATACTGGAAGCCAGGTTGCAGCCCTTCTCAATATATGTGGTTATGACGCAACTAACCTTACTTGGGGAATAATGGGCTGGACCAAGGACACGGATGTTGCCAACAAACAGTTTGCTAACCCGGCCACAGATTTGCCTGTTGAAACCATAGTCAATGAAGCAGTTATGACATACGACCTTCCCGCAGTTGATAATACATCTTCAACTGATGTATCGGAGATGATACAGGCGGCATGTGATAACTATGCCAGTGATGGCTTCAAGAATATCAAAGCTGGAGACTTATACGAGTTGATTACCGATGACGACCCGGCTAATGACCCGGTTATCCTTAGTGTCCGTAGTGCGGAGGACTATGCCAAAGGGCATATCCCGGGTGCTATCAACATAGGGTTAAAGAATATAGCCAAGGGGGAGAATCTACAGAAACTTAACCCTGATAAACAGATCGTGGTCTACTGCTACACCGGCCGCACCGCAAGCCAGGCAACAGCAATCCTAAGTGCGTTAGGCTATGATGCTACTAATCTTCTGTGGGGAATTAGCGGCTGGACTACCGACCCTGACGTCGCTCCCAAGAGATTTAACCCCGAAACAAGTGTGGATTATCCATTCGCAACCGGCGCCGGTGCAGAGGTGCCAACAGCACCAAGTGATGGTGGAGCGTGCGGCTAAGAAGATGTAATAGGGAAACCTGGGGGAGTTAACATGACTCATACTGAGCAAGGTGCAATTTTCCCTGCCGAAGGGGGTATAGAGGCTGGAATCCTTGATTTCATAAAACAGGCGCTTCGCAAGGGTTGCTTTGATGCTGTCCTCATGTTGTCAAAAGCGCCTGAGAGTGATTCGTTTGTCCATTTATTAATCCAAGATGAAGCACTTTTGAAGGATGCCCTTCCTATATGCCCGATTATGCCGGTCCAGGGAGCTAAAGCCCTTTCCAGTCTTACCAGACTCGGGAAAGGAAAGAAGAGAATAGCTGCTGTGATACGCCCCTGTGAGGTGAGAGCGACAGTTGAGCTGTTCAAAATCGGGCAAGTAGACCTGGAGAACATAGTTCTCATCAGTATTGATTGTCCCGGTGCCTTACCGCTGGCTGACTGGGTCAAAGACCGAGAGCAGGCCGAGGAAGTATTTTCGGAAGTCCTCAAGGGAGGAGCTAGCGATAGCCTGCGGCCAGTCTGCCAGGTGTGTGATGAATTTTCTGCTACTGGCGGGGAAGACCTGCACATAGGAACACTGGGAACAAAGAGCGGCAGTATTTTTCTCATTCCTAGCAGCCCCAAGGGTAAGAGCATCTTAGACTGCATTGGCGTCCCTGTGGGAGAGGATATATCCCGGTGGCAAGAAACGGTGAATGGATTAGCTGAGGGGCGAAGGGAAAAGAGGAAGCAGGCTCAGGAAGAATTCGGGGCCAAGATTAGCGGCCTGGATAATTTGCTTGACACATTTAGCAAATGCATAAACTGCCACAACTGTATGAGGGTATGCCCCATATGTTATTGCCGGCAGTGTTTCTTCGATTCAGATAACATGAATTTCGCTTTTGAAGATTATCTCAAGAGAGCTGAGGTGGCGGGTGGGCTAAGACTTCCACCCGAGACCTTACTCTTCCATATCGGACGCATGTTGCATATGTCCCTTTCCTGTGTGTCATGTGGAGCCTGTGAAGATGCCTGTCCCACATCCATTCCGGTATCACAGATCTTCAGCTTGGTAGCTGAGAGAAACCAGGAAGCATTCGAATATATCCCCGGTAGGAGCCTGGATGAACCACCTCCACTGAGGGTCTACGAGGAAAAAGAATTCGGAGAAGTGGAGCAATCTCATGCAGGGGCCTCCGCCAAACGGGAGGAGCAAGATGCCTAAGTTATTAAGACTAAATAAAGGCGCCGAGGAAGGCGTGCGGGAGCTTCTTAGGTTTCTTCTGGAAAGCGGAAAAGTTAGTGGTGTGCTTACCCTTGCGCGTATGGACAAAAACGGTGGACTAGCTTATTCACTTATCACTAATCCGGATGTACTCGAAGAGGCTCTGCCGCTATTCCCTTTGATGCCGGCAAACGCAGCTAAGGTGCTTTCTCGTCTTACATTAGTGGGGCCCGCCGGCAAACCTATTGCCGCAGTGGTAAGACCTTGCGAATTGAGGGCACTTACCGAACTCATAAAACTAGAACAGGGGAGCCTGGACAATCTCTTACTAATAAGTTCAACCTGTGGCGGGGTCTATCCAATTGAAATAGCTGTCAATGGGAGTATTGAGGAGAAGCTCCCCCAATACTGGGAGGTAGTCAAAAAGGGCGAGATTCCCGCTGATATAAGACCCGCCTGCGCGAGTTGTAAACATTTTGTGCCTTACAATGCCGACATGACTGTTGCTCTATTGGGAAATAAGGATACGGATAAACAGTGTGCTATCTACCTGAATACTGACAAGGGGGAGCAATTTGCGGCGGGTATGGCCGCAGAGCTTACCGAAGAAGAAATTGGGTCGGAAGTAATTGAAGGTCTACGAAGCAAAAGGGAAGCCCAAAAAGAAAAGCTGTTTGATGAACTCGGAATGGCGGATTTCAATACACAGAAGTTTTTCGACAGCTGTATCGGTTGCCATGGATGCAGTAAAGTCTGCCCCGTTTGTTACTGTCACGTCTGCTTCTTCGACTCCGGGGGCGACGAGCATGAATCAAACTACTATGAAACAGAGATGGAGAAAATGGGGTATGCGCCAGTTCTTCCTGATCCGATGTTTTATCAGTTAGTTCGGTTATTCCATGTAAGTACGACCTGTGTGGGGTGCGGCTTATGTGCCGATGTATGCCCGGTTAATATCCCACTCTGGGCCATCTCTCTGAAGACAAGCGAATCAGTTCAGGAAGCATTTAGTTATCTACCGGGTAGGGATATGGAGGAAGGACTTCCTCTTGTCACATTCACACCGGAAGAGTTTGCTGGAGTCTAAAGTAACAATCGCCTAGAATATATCGCTATGAGCAACAAAAGAGGCTGGGATTACATTTCCCAGCCTCTTTGATTTAGGGTTAGTTCGGCTATGTGCATCTTCCAAAGATAGAGGGTGTATGATAACCATTACCTTCAGTGTTTCCCTCTCCCCCTCTATGTAAGCTGGTACTCTATCAGTACGTCAATCTCACCCCGGGGGGCGCTCGATTTGACATCGATTACATAGAAGCCCCCCTCCGGGGCAATGAAGTTAAAGTGTCCTTCTGCAGCAGCACTGACATTGCCCTTTTCCAGATGTCCCAGTCCCTTGTCCTTTACATTACCGGCACTGCCGTCACTGGTCTGGTATCCCAGTACTTCCTCAGTTGGTGTGGCAACTCGAAGCATTACCGCAGCACCCT
>CAZYRA010000048.1:0-8989 GCA_964649385.1 uncultured Dehalococcoidales bacterium
ACTTGCATTGCTTATACCTTTTTACGGAAATGAACATGACGAATGCCTTGCCATATAGCGTCGTAAACAGCAGTTGAAGGATTATCAAGGATTCTTGCTTTAGACTATTGATATAATTAGAATATATGAAAAGTCGTAATGACTATGATGTTACCTCAGTGGGCTAGCAGGTAGAATATCTGTGTCTAAATAAAAGTGTGAAAGGAGGCCATGAATGGAAGAAAATGAAAAAGCTCCGGAAGAAAGTCAAATTACAAAAATCGAGGAAACGAGCCTTGAGGAAATACAACTAGCAGAACAATTGTATAACAGTGCAGGATTGGACCCTGTGGTTGATGCAGGGCTGAAAGATTACGATAAACGCATTCAACTAGAGAATAAGTTGATTAGTAAAGTGCTTGGCCCACGAGGAAGTGATATACGGGGCTATGGGGAAGCCGTAGCCAAGAGGGTTGCCTTTGCCGTATATGCCCTTCTAAATAAGCAGTATGGTGGGAAAGTGGGAGATTTAAGATCATATATAATGTCTCTGGAAGACGAACGTAACCGGGCAAACGTGAGATATGACGAGCTTATGGGGAGAGTAGTCGGAATACTGGGAGATGAATATAAAGACTTAAGGACTGATTCTAAAGAATTTATTGAGAAATTGACTACAACATTAGGAGAAGACCTTAAGGAATCAAAGATTGATCAAAGTGCTCTTGCAGAGAGATTAGCTGATATAGATGGTCTAAGGTCACAAATAAAAACCCTGGATGAGGAAAAGAATCAATTAAAGGAAAGCTCTGAATCACAAATAACGGCCCTCAACAATGAGCATGATGAGAAAGTAGGAAACTTGAGATCGCAAATCGCTGAGATGGAATCAAGGATAACAGCATTGGAGTCAGAAAAAACAGTTTTAACCAATGATCTTACACAGTTGAGAGAAGACTATAACAAACTGAAAACAACCATAGTAACGCTGGCTGTAGCGATCCCTCATGAAGAAATAGGGGAAAAGTTAGGAGAGGAGCTATATGCCTTCCTTCTCGAAGATTCTAAGGTTCCAGACATGGTGATAGACGGTGTGGGAAAGTTCATCGACTTTAAGAAATACCTGGGAATAGCTGCTGGAAAGGGCGCTGAAGTAGCCAGTAAGCACGCCGAAGATATATTAAGAGACATGCTGAAGGAGTAATTTACTCGCAGGTTTCAAAACAAAAAAGCTAGACTGCTTGATGCCGAAGCCACAAATTCGACATGCCCCGAGTGAGGTGTACCATGGAAAAGGAACAGAATATACAAGGTGATTCATCTTTACAGGATGGACTTCCTCTAGACGAGGAGAAAACAGAAGATATTGCCGAGCAGATACAAAACCTTGTAGAGCACGATAAACAGCTAACTGCCATTGAGTTATTGAGCCAACTCCGTCCGGGCGACCAGGGGAAAGTAATGGAGGTTCTTCCACTTGAGACGCAACAGGAAATACTGACAACTCTACCTCCCGAGAAAGCGGCAGAAATCCTCGAGTACTTGGAGCCGGAAGATGCGGCAAAGGTTTCTAAAGGGGTGGATTCCTCAGTACTGGCTGATATTCTGGACGAAACCGACTCGGATGTAACGGCAGATATTTTAAGGCAACTCCCTGGAGAACAAGCTCAAGATGTACTAGGCAAAATGAAAGAGGCTGCGGAAGTAGTCATCCATCTTCTTCAGTATCCCGATGACAGCGCCGGCGGGCGTATGATTCTCGAGTATGTAGTCGTTAAAAATAACACAACCGCAGCCGATGCTCTGGTCACACTCCGCCAACAGGAACTAAAGGTCAAAGACATCCGCTCTGTTTTCGTGGTCGATGCTGAAGAGCACTTGGTAGGTGAACTGAGTATTGTACGTCTTGCCTTGACCCAACCTAAAACTATGGTCAAAGATATCATGGCCCCGGATATTATCTTTGTAACCGGCGAAACAAACCAAGAGGAATGCGCTCGAGTAATGGAGCGCTATAACCTGGATCAACTTCCTGTCGTTGATGAAGACAGGCGGCTCGTTGGTGTCATCATGAGCGAGGATGTAATCGATATAGTAGAGGAAGAAGCCACCGAGGATATGTATAAGCTGGTTGGAATTCATGGTGAGCGAGTGTTGCGGCCTTTACACATTTCCATGCGCAATCGTCTTCCATGGCTGTTCATTAACCTGGTAACGACCTTTCTAGCTGCTTTGGTTATCAGTATATTCGAGTCCACCATCGCCCGAGTAGTAACTCTAGCAGTATTTCTTCCCGTGGTCGCGGGGCAGGGAGGTATTGGGGGAACGCAAACTCTTACCTTGGTCGTGAGAAGTATGGCACTCGGGGAGATAACCAAGCAGAGAGGATTTCGCTTACTCGGTCGGGAAATATCCTTAGGTATAATACATGGATTATTGTTGGGTGTTGCCGTAGGCATTTTAGCCTACTTATGGAAAGGTAACTATATGCTTGGTGTTATCCTAGGCATGGCCATGGTGGGGAATATGGTTATAGCGGGATTAACCGGAGCCGGAGTGCCGCTCTTGCTATCCCGGTTGAAAATAGACCCGGCTGTTGCCTCTGCGGTTATTGTTACAACCTGTACCGACGTTGTGGGATTCTTGTTGTTCCTCGGGTTGGCCACCGCCCTAGTTAGCTTCCTCCTGTAGGTCTGTGAAAGATCCAGGAGTATAGTGCGCAGTCAAGAAGGTGATACAACGATACAGTATTGTCAGACGCAGCAGAGTGCCGCTTCAGCAACGGAATTGCATTCTGTCACATTTACTCATTTTGTTAAGCTAGGCAACGATAGTCCGCACTGTCACGTCCCCAATGATGCAGCGGCTTCTGTGCTTCTCACCAATGGGCCGTTGTGCCGGAGGTGAAAAGTCTTTGACTCGCCGATATGAAGATGTTAGACTAATTATTGTATTCGGATAATCCTGAGAGGCGTATTATATCCTCCTTAGGAGGTGTGAGATGGGGCGACTAAAGGTGCTCTTGGCAGACGACAAAGAGGTTTTTCGCGAAGGACTGGCCAGGTTATTAGAGGAACAGGAATATATTGAGGTTGTATCTCAATGTGCTAATGGTAAACAGGCAATTAAGGATGTGAAAGAAACAAAGACCGATGTTGTCTTAATTGATAGCAACATCTTAGATTGTGGCAGCAACGAAGCCACGCGAGAGATGAAGAAATCATCTCCACAGGTAAGGGTAGCGGTGCTTACTGATTCTAAGAATGAACGGGATCTATTTTCTGCCATAGAGTCAGGCGCTACAGGATATCTCCAGAAAAATACAAAAGTTGAGGACCTTGTTCAGTCTATTGACTTGATCGGGAAAGGCGAGGTTGTCATATCTCCTCCTCTAGCCGAAAAACTTGTTGGTAAGTTCGCTTCCATGAGGCAAAAAGAAGCTGAGGAGCCAACCGGGCTTACGAACAGAGAGAGAGAAATAGTAAAGTTACTACCCAAAGGACTTACTAATAAAGAGATGGCTGAGACGCTGTTTGTTGCCGATAATACCGTCAAGGTTCACGTTAAGAACATTTTGGAGAAGCTACAATTGCGTAACCGACAACAGTTAGCCGCCTATGCGGTACAGGAAGGCTTGGTGACTGAGATAAAGGACGCCGGAGAGAAGCCAATCTAAAGCTGTAAATCAATAAACTAGGGTGTTTCCAAAAGGGTTATCGCAAGATAACCCTTTTCGTATGCCTAAATAACCCAGATGCAGAATGTCCTTGTAGTTCAGGAGCAGGGTAGAATGTGCATTAAGGAGTTGTGGAGCCAAGGTGATAATGTAATTGGGTAAGAAACAGCTCAAACGAGACCAAAAGGTACAGTATCACAGGGAATTCAAGACAGGTTATAAATCCAGCCAAAAGACACGAAAGAAAATTGCCGGGAGAAAGGTAAAATAGCATTCCCAATCTCAGGCGAAAGAGGCTTTTCTGGATTAGATAGGCATGAGTAAAGGCAGGCGAAAAAGAAAAAGAGGAGCAAACAAACAGCGGAAATTACCCACCGTAGTGCCGTCATCACCCACGAGGGCAAAAAGTACCCCAGGGATTGAGGTGGCTAAACTTCAACCTAAGCAAACAGTATTTGCCTCAAAAGAAATCCTTATTGCCGCCCCTATTGAGCACTGCTTTGGCATAATTGCCAGTCAGCTTGAACAGCCGTGTCAATGGGATTCAATGCTTTTTAACGCCCAGCCGGTATCCGATATTAGAAGACAAGCAGGCGCTACGAGCCACGTAATTCTGGACCTAGGCGGCAGGAAAGTTGATTCACAAGCCATGATATCACATTATAGCCCTTACCGTAGCATAAGCTGGGTTACCAATGGGAAGCCCAAGGTAAGGCAGGATTGGCGCCTGGAAATGAAGCCGCGCGGCACGATGGTACATGTGACTCTTGCTCATGAGCTTAATAGCTGGGTCGTCGGGCGCCTTATATATAAGGCTGTGCGTTGGAAACGGGTAGAACAAGATTTGGAAAGAATGCTTGATCAGCTTAAGGAGAGTGTCGAAAGTGTCAAGTCATGACCAAAGGGGTTATAGGAAATGGAGATAGAATACGGAGCTGAGGTAATAGACAAAAATGACAAGGTCTTGGGTACGGTGGATCACCTGATACGGGATAGTTGGACGGGCGAAATCCGCAAGTTTATGGTTCGTCAAAAAGCACCAGATAAGGATCTAATGTTTTCACCTCAAGATGTGCTCGAAGCGACGAAGTCCAAGATTAAGGTCAACATTCCCTTTAATGAACAGGGTTAGAATGGGTAACTTGTCAGTTAGGATATGGAATAAGGGAAGAATATGTTCACAATACAATGTGCCGGCTGTGGTGCCGAGACCAGAATGTCATTAGTTGAGGCGACCTACAATGGACCTTTCCGCTGCTGGAAATGCAAGGGAGCCTTTGAAATCAAAATAGAAAACGAAGAACTCAAATCCTGCAAGGTTATTAGCGAACATGAGTTTGAGAAATACATTGAATGACATTATTTGGATAGGTTAGTTAGACAAATGACAAGGCGAGAAACTGGCCAGGGACTAGTAGACAAGGTTGCTGAAAATTCTGATATGGGAAGGATTACCTGTAGTGATTACCTGAAACGTCTACTTCCAGCTTCACACCATCGAGGCGCACTATGGCAGAGCGTATAGAATTTGAGGAGACAAAGATTACTGACCCCCAGACAAAGAGGAAAAGGAACGGGGTGGCAGTAGTTCGTAACGGTCGCCAGGTAGCGTTACTTCCTGAGGCAGATAGATTGAGGCGGGCTCTGAACCTGCCGATAGAGGAGATTGAGCACATCGTAAATAATTTCCCAGAGATAATGAATCGGCAACCAACCCAGGATGAGAGAGAGTTCTGGAAGGCTATCCTTGACTTTAAACGTAGCCAAGGCCAGACGTAATCAAGGGAGGAGCAATGGGCAAGCTCTCTGACTCGGAGAAGAAGGAAATAACTGAGAGGATACACGGCCTAGGACTAAAGCATTTGCAGGCGGGAATACCCTCCATCAGTAGGGCAATCTGTCACAATTGTGGGAACGCCAAACTACTAGTAGGATCAGTCCACTATGGCCGGTACCGGCTTTGTAACGATTGTGCTCTTCGCTACGAGTTGGCGAAGGCTGAGGGGGACATTCAAACCATCGAAGACTTTGTCTTGGATTAGTAGCACGAGGTTCGGGGCCAGTGAAGGATAGAAAACATGCTCACAGAACGTGGAACCTAGAAGGAGGAAATGCAAAGTGGTAACTACCAGTAACAGAGCCGCCAAACGGCTGCGGGAGCAACTTATAAGTAAATGTTTCGAGGCAGGTATAGGATTCAGAATGCTTGTTGAATCAAGTAAATCCGGGCAAGCCAGCTTCAGTATTAAGGTAGATAGACAGCACCAGGAGGATAAAGTCATTGAATTAAATGGTGTCCGAGTATTTCTGGATCCGGACAGTGCGGCACAAATCAGCGACTTTCAGCTTGACTACCGGGAGGGGGCTGACGGTGGATTCTATCTTAAGGAAATGCAGGAGGCTAAAAATGGGTAAAGTGAGCGCAGTAGAGCTATGTCAGAGGCTGAAAGATAAGTCGGAAGCCAGTCAGGATAATAGCGCTGTAAATAATTTAAGGATACGCATCCTGGATTATCTCATAACTTCTCGTATTTCTGATGACAGGTTTGAGGGGATTCTGGAAGGCAGGATTAGTGACCCTGACCCGGCCAAAAAGCATAGCAAAGTTATCTGCGGCGAGATTTTAGAGGCATGGAGCACCAGCCTTGATGAAGAGGGTGTAGAGAGTAACAGTCAAAAACAGGGGTGACCTATGTTTTGGCATAGGAGAGGAACGTCACAAAAGGGCGAGAAGCAAAAGGCTGTCAAGAATATAGAAGGTGAACTGTTGGGGCTATATGGTGAGCCGACACGCTGTTACCCTTGATGAATTGCAGAACCTGAGACGTGTGGAGCGCGAGGTTGTCCTTGGGGATAAACCGCTGGGAATAATCATGGTTCGTATCTTCAATCCGGACATCACTAAGGAAAGGGATGTGACTATCGATGGTTACAGTAGTCTGGATGGACACCCGGAATTAATCCTGTACGAGGGTCATTACCTGGACGTCAACGGTGAGGCGATGGATATAAAAATAGAGAAAAAATGAGGGGAAAAGGTTCAGGAGGCTGGGGTGATAACCATAACCGAGCGTGCTAAAGAGGAATTGAAAGATGTGCTTGTTGCTGCCGAGGCTGAGCCATATGAAGGGCTAAGACTCCTGCCAACGTCAGAAGATGTATTTGAATTGATGCTGGATACCGAGATGTCCGGTGACTTGGTAATAGAGTATGAAGGTTATAAAGTGCTCCTTATCGGACTTGAGTACCTCAAGTTTCTGAACGGTAAAACGGTAGGCTGCTGTGATACGGAAGTTGGGTCTGTTTTGTTCGTGCGTTAACCGTGAATAAAAGCCTAAGGAGGTTAAAAATGCTAGATGTGACTGAAAGTGCCAAGCAAGAGATGAAAAGGCTATTATTCGCTCGTACTGAGGATCCAGACATTAGCTTGCGCTTAGAGGGCGAGCCCGGGCAATTTAGAATAAAGCTCGACAGTGAGGTGCCTGGTGACCAAGTCTTAGAATATGAGGGGGCGAAGGTGCTGCTGGTGGAACCCGCATTGGCCTTACTGCTTGAGGAAGCAAACCTCGATGTTCGAGATACTCCTGACGGCCCAAAATTGGTTGTTTTGGGGATTAAATAAGAATGTGATGTCTAGGTGAAGGAAGAGAAACAATCAATAAGAACAGAATTAAGGGATTTTGGAGACAACAAAACCGTAGTCCTCTATACCAATGACAATCGGGTATGCAGGCAATTGCGAGAATCAACCAAGCTCATCAAGATAGTCCAATACGAACAAGAACAAAGAGGAAAGCTAGCTCTAGTCGCGGTGGATCTTTATTTCCCCAAGGAGTGCCGAAAATGGCTGAAAAAGAATATCGGAGTTCACACCTAAAAAGTCAAGTAAAAAGCTAAAAGAGGAGGGAGCAATGCTAACAGTGACCGAAAGCGCCAAGGGACTATTGAAGGAAATCCTGACCGCTCATAGTGATGACCCCGAGATGGGCGTGAGATTGACATCGGATCCACAGGGGCAACTGGGCCTGGTACTGGGCAAGGAGCAACCCGAAGACCAGGTAGTGGAGCACCAGGGGGTAAAAGCGCTGCTGGTGGCATCTGAATTAGCGCCGGCGTTAGAAGAGGTAACCCTGGATGTTCAGGATACCGACGACGGACCAAAGCTGGTCGTGCATAGAATAGCCGAACAGGAAGAAGAGTAAAAGGTAGGCTATAGTGGCAAAGCAAAAAGATAAGAAGAGCGGTAAAAAGGCATACAGGCAAAGTTCTGCCTACCTTAAGAAGGGCTCGAAGAAGCCCAAAGGAGGCAAGAAAGGCGGATAGTGGTGGCCGAAGGCATGTAAGCAAACGGGGAATTATCGTGTGCTTACTGCGCCGCGGTTCGTCTAAGAGGTGAGGGGCCGACGTAGATGGAGTTGAGCAAAGATACTATGGATGTTATGGGAAAGCAATTTCTGAAATGCCAGCAGGAAGACTGCGAGTGGAATATAGGCTGGCTTGGTGGGAATAGCTGGGCCGAAAAGTCCGGCAAGGGCACCAGGATTTGCAACCTTGGGGTAAAAGCAATGATTGAGACTGAGGCGGTACCACCGGATGAGTGTCCCCAGGCGTCCGCTGTCCTCGAACTGGCTGGCGCTGAGTTTCGGTTCTAAAATCCAAGGGCAGAGCTCGTTTCCCTTAAGGAATTGGAGACGGGCGGTAAGCCGGCAAGACAAAAGGGAAATTTGGGAGGCCGGAAGGTTAAATAGCCAGCCAGACGTGGACAAGGGGGGGGCACAATGAAAGGCTACTGTACCCCCATCGTGGTTTCTGACCAGAGTGCGGACTAATGAAAAGGAAAGTAGGTTGTCACCCGACCATGGAGACTGGAAAATGAGCGAAGTTTTGGATGAAGCCCAGGCAATACTGCAATGTAAGTCCTGTCCCTGGTATAAAAACTGTGTCATGCCAATGCGGGTGACCGAGGAAGACATGAGAAGGCAGATGGAAGGTATGGCGGATAGCAACACGATTCCTGGTCTGCCATCCCAGGCTTCCGAATTCCTGTCAACCATGGCCGCGGCGGCGCAGAATTCACTCCTTGAGGGCTGCCCGGTACTCATTAATAGGCTGAGAAACAGCCCGGAATTTGCCGAGCAGATAAAAAGGATGATGCAACAATGGTCAAAAGAAGACGACCAGTAAGCTAATGGGGAGGTGATTATGATAGAGGTGACCATTGACAGTATGGGGATTAGTACCATGAATTATCAGCGTGTGGTAATCCTGAAGGAGCAGGCAGGCGAGCGCTATCTTCCAATCTGGATTGGTCCGGCTGAGGCTGATGCTATCGCC
>CAZYRA010000049.1:0-8684 GCA_964649385.1 uncultured Dehalococcoidales bacterium
GGGCCTGGAATACACCGGGCGCCGGGAAGGACTGAAAGCCACCATTGAATTTTAAAGGAGGGGGGACAGCATGTTCAGCAAAGAGAGGGTAAAGGATATAGACGTCTCCCGACTTATCACCCGGCGCCTGTCGCTGGACGAGATAGGCGAAGGCCTGGAATACACCGGGCGCAGGGAAGGACTGAAAGCCACCATTAAATTTTGAAGTAAGGAGGCCAGCATGTTTAGCGAAGAGAGGATAAAGGATTTCGGCGCTAAGATCGCCGGGCTCATCAGGGGAAGAGACCTAAGCCGCAGGGAGGCGAGGGAAATGTTCCGCCAGGTACTACTTAACGAGCAGCCGGACCTGCAACAGGGGGCCTTCCTGGCAGCGTTGACCGCCAAGGGTGAGACCGCCGAGGAAGTCGCCGGGGCGTGGGAGGCCATCTATGAGATTGATACGGTAAAGGCCACACCACGGGTAGCCCATCCCCTGGTGGAAAACTGCGGCACTGGCATGGACTCTTTTAAGACCTTTAACATCAGCACCGCCGCCGCTATAGTCGCCGCCGCCGGGGGCATCTGCATGGCCAGGCACGGTGCCAGGGCCCTCACCTCTACCTGCGGCGCCGTTGACATCCTGGAAGCGGTAGGGGTTGACGTCGAGTGCGACATCGAGACCGTCCAGGACAGTATTGAGCAGACCGGGATCGGCATCTTTAACGGCATGAGCCCCCGGGTCCATCCGCAGGCACTCTCCCGAATCCTCTCCCAGATACGTTTCGGCACCATCCTGAATATCGCCGGCTCTCTAGCCAACCCATCCATGCCCCGCTACGGGGTGAGGGGAGTTCACTCCAGAGACCTCATCGAGCCGGTAACCCGGGTTATGCGGGAAATCGGCTACCGGAAAGCGATTGTGTTCCACGGCTCAAGCGGCAACGGGACGAAGGGTATGGATGAGATATCCTCCCTGGGCGAGACGGACGTCGCCGAGCTGGGAGAGGACGGCGGTATCGTCACCTACACCATCACCCCTGAGGACATCGGACTTCAGCGCCCAAGCGCAGATGCTATCTCTCCTGCTACGGACCGCGGGGAGGAAGCGATACGTTTCTTAAGGATACTGAGCGGCCGTGACCAGGGACCGAGGTATGACATAGTCTGCCTGAACACCGCTCCTATCTTCTACCTGATGGGGAAGGCCGGGGGCCTGAGAGAGGGGTTCCGACAGGCACAGGATATCATCAATTCAGGCCAGCCGATTACCAAACTCAAGGATTGGGTGAGGACACAAAACAGCAGCCCGGAGGCCGGACTGAGCAAGCTGGAGAGCCTGCTAGAAGAAAGTGCTGTTAACTAAGGGCTGGCTCATGATGACTAACAGGTCACCGGCAGCTTAGATTAATAAGGAGAACGCGATGAAGGTCATGCAAGTAGAGATAATGAAAATCCTCCCCGGCAAGATGACAAAAGCGATGGGGCTTCTGGAAAAGCAGCTTGCTATCCAGAGTCAACTGGGAGCACCTCCCGGCAGGACTTACCGCGGCGTCAGTGCACAACGCAAGCATACACGGACTCTCGTTATTGAGCGTGATTGGGATAATTTCACCGCGATGGAAGCCTTTGCCGGGAGAATGCTTACCGCCCCGGACTTCCAGGAGCTCACAACTGATTGGACAACCGTTCTCGAAAGTCAGAAGGCCGAATTCTACACACCGGTAACGATAGGGGTATGACACAATCTGCCTGAACGCCGCTCCTATCTTCTACCTGATGGGGAAGGCCGGACTGAACAAGCTGGAGGGCCTGCTCAAAGAAATCGATATCAACCAGGCTTGTCCGCGAGCTCCACTTCCAGGATAGAGAGGAACCAGCGTCCTTCTCTGAGTACCCTTCGGCTGCGCAGTATCTCAAGCCGCCTCTCAAAGAGGGGACCGTCGACAACCAGGGTATGGTACTCCCCGGCCTCACCGCAGGGGGTAATATCTTTAGTCTTACTGAGAGACTCCAGGTGGTCAAGGAAGTCCCGGTCTACCTTGCGCCCGAGCCACTCCTTACCAAACAGCTCAGCCTTAGCGGCGACCACGATGGCAATAAAGCCCAGGCTGATGAATTCCCTAAGCAGCTTCCTCTGCTCCTCCCCCCAGAGGGGCAGGTGAAAGGTAAACGCCACATCACCGCAGACCCGCTCAATCCACTGGCGGTGCTCATTAAAATCGATATCGCCGAAGACGCCACCGCTAACCCCCTCATCCTTCAAGGAAAGCAGCATCTTCTTAAACTCTTCTTCGTAGTTATCCCGCCTCGCCCGCTGCTGGATAAGCGGGATGCCGATTGCCTGAGCCTGCGCTTCGAGCACCCGGGGGGCCAGGCCGTGGCTGTAGGAACGCTTACCGTCCTCAGCAACCATATTAGCCAGGTAGCGGACATTGAACCCCTGTGCTACCGCCCGGTAGCAGGCCAGGCAGCAGTCCTTGCCGCCGCTCCAGGAGGTAAAGACCTCTTCCATATCAACCTCCGTTAACCGGTAGAATTTTTATACAACCTGTGTGCCTCCATTCAGCAACGGCGAGCTACACCACCCAAGCACCCGGCACTCCTTCATCCTTGAGCGTTTCGACGGCTTCGAGAAGCCTCCGGCACTGCGGCATCTTAAGCGCGGCGATGCGGACGTACTGCGGCAGGCCGAAGGAAGCGCAATCACGGATGATGATGCCGTACCGCAGCAGACGGGAACGGAACCGGCTACCGTCACCCACCTCGACCAGGAAGAAGTTGGTCCTGGAGGGCAGGACGGTAAAGCCAAGCCGGCGGAACCCCTCCACCAGGAACCGCTTTGCCTCCCGTATCTTTACTCCGCAATGTTTAAGATAAGAACTATCTCGCAGTGCAACAACCCCGGCCCGCTGCGCCACGGCATTGACGTTCCAGGGAGGACAGGCCCGGCGCAGGTTATTGATAACCTCCTCGCCCGCCAGCGCATAGCCCAGCCGCAGCCCGGCCAGGGCGTAGTCCTTGGTCATGGAACGGACAATCACGACATTATCACGGGATACCAGGTCCGTGGAGGGCCAGCTCCCTTCGGTAAAGGCGATATAGGCCTCATCCAGGACGACCAGGCACTGCGGGGAGGCGTCAAGGACCCGCTCAATCTCCGGCCGCTGAAGGTACTGGCCAGCCGGGTTACCCGGATTACAGATAAAGACCCCCCTCGGGCTATGCTCCCCAACCAGGGCCACCGTTTCCCCGGTGTTAAAGGCGAAGGACTCTTCCTCCCTCCCCCACTGCTCCAGGACGGCAGCGCCGGCAATCCGGCAGGCGACCTCGTACTCACCGAAGGCCGGCTTGAGAACCAGCACGGTATCGCCACGGCCGAAGTAGGTAAGAGCAATCAGACGGATAATCTCCATAGCGCCGCTGCCAACCAGGATGCTGTCCGGGCCGACACCCAGCTCCCCGGCAAGGGCCACTCTCAGATCGGTAGACTCAGAATCAGGGTAGCGGTCAACGGCAACGGAATCAAAAACGTCCCTCACCGCGGGCGGGCAGGAAAACGGGTTGGCGTTGACACTGAAATCAATCACCTCATCGGGGCTAAGCCCGAGGGCGTCAAGTTCAGCCCGGTTAAGCCCGCCGTGAGGACAGGGGCCGAGCTTTTCTATTTCCGGTCTGGGCCTAATAGACAAGGAGGATCACCTCAATAGCATAGCATACCAGCATCCAGACAGCCGCCGCTATCCCTAACAGCTTTACCGCCCCACCAATGGTGCCGGGGGTTAGCGGCTGATTCATCCTGCCCAGCTTGTATTGGCCTACCTTCTCCAGCTGGACGTCGAGGGCACCGGCGGCAGCCGCCATCGGCCAGCCGGCATTGGGGCTTTCCGTCCGGCTATGGTCGGCAAGCACCACCCGCCACGCCCGGCGGCCACCCCGTCTGGAGAAGAAGGCGGCCAGGACGATAAGCAGCGCCGTCAGCCGGGCCGGTATGTAGCTCAGCCCGTCGTCCAGCCGGCTGGGGAACTTACCCAGGTACTCGTACTCCCCGTGATATCCTATCATACTATCCAGGGTACTCACGCAGCGGTAGGCAAGCGCCCCGGGGACACCGAAGAGGAGAAAGAAAAAGAGCGGCGCCACAAAGCTGTCACAGGCACTCTCGGCGGTCGATTCCACCACTGCCGAGACCAGAAGCGGCCGGGAGAGGGTAGCGGCATCACGGCTGACCAGTGCCCGCAGCCCGAAGCGCGCCTCATTCAGCTTCCCCTTCTCGAGAAGCCCCTTGATACCGAGCGCTACCCGGCGCAGCTCACTCAAGGAAAAGGTGGACTTAAGGAGCAGCGCACCGACAATAACATAGGCGACAAGGCTGGTACTCCCCAGGTAGGAAAGCAGAAAGTAGGAGGGGACGGCAAAGGCCGCCACTGTGAGCAGGGTTATCCCACACCCACAGGCAAACTGTACCCGGGGGGAGTAACCGGCACCCCGCCTGACCAGGAAGGAAACGAGCCTGCCCATCCCCACCACCGGGTGTATTACGCGTGGCGGCTCACCCACCGCAAAATCGATAACAAAAGCGATAGCCAGTACCAGTAGAACCGCCATTACCACCTAATCCATCCCCCCTTCTATCGAGCCTGGCGCCCCGGCCTTTCGGCTGCTGCCCGCCCGGGGCAGGACCACCGGCGCGCCGCCGTCGGGGTGGGGATAGACGCAGTTCTCAGCACCGTAGACCTCCTTGATATTACGAGGGTTAATGACCTCCTCCGGTGTCCCCCGGGCATGGAGTCGCCCCTCCTTCATCAGGACGAGACGGTCACAGTACTGCGCAGCAAGGTTCAGGTCGTGAAGGACAATGACCACCGTCAGGTTGTTTTCCCGGCAGAGGTCCTTAATCAGGTCAAGAATTTCAACCTGATGGCTGATATCCAGGCTTGCCGTCGGCTCATCGAGGAGGACCGACTTCGGCTCCTGGGCCAGGACACGGGCAATCACGACACGCTGGATTTCCCCACCGGAGAGCTCGTTTACCCTACGCTGGGCAAAGGACTGGGTCCTGGTCATCTCCATCGCCCGCCAGGCAATCGCCATATCCCGCGCGCTTTCATGCTGAAGGAAGCCGAGGTGGGGATTCCTCCCCATCAGCACTATCTCAAAGGCGGTAAAGGTACCGGGCAGGATTGCTATCTGGGGCACTACGCCGAGCAGGCAGGCTAATTCCCCGCGGGGTATCTTTGAGATGTCTCTACCCCCCACCAGCATCCGCCCTGACAGCGGCGAAATGACCCGGCTGAGCGCCCGGATAACGGTCGACTTCCCGGAGCCATTCGGCCCGATAAGCCCCACCATCTCCCCCGGCGCCACCCGAAAGGCCAGGTCTCTCACCACCACATTCCGGCCATAGGCCAGGCTGAGGTTCTCCAGTTCCAGTTTAATCATTTCAGCTATCCTTTAGAAGAAGACCACTTTCCTCTTACGCCGCAGTATGTAGAGAAAGAAGGGAGCCCCGCAGATGGCGGTGATGACCCCGACCGGTATCTCCATCGGCGCCAGAGCGGTGCGCGCCACCAGGTCAGCCAGGATTAAAAAGACAGCCCCGCTCAAGAGGGACAGGGGCAGGAGAAAGCGGTAATCCGGCCCCCAGATGAGACGCACAATATGGGGAATGATAATGCCGACAAAACCGATGGTACCGACGAAGGAAACAGCGGCGGCAGTAATCAGGGTGGCCGCGGCGAGCAGAATGCGTTTCACCTTCTCCACATCGACCCCCAGCTGCTGCGCCTGCTCCTCATCAAGCTGCATCACATTAAGGGAGCGGGCATAGAGCAGAATGATGGTTACCCCGGTTATGAAATAGGGGAGGACAACCCTTACCTCCGACCACTCACTCAGCGAGAAGCTGCCCATCAGCCAGAACATAATACCGTGCATCTTATCACCGCTGGTGATAATCAGGTAGGAGACAATCGAGGAGCAAAGGGCACCCAGGGCGACCCCGGCCAGGATAAGGGTGGTCACCGGGATGGTCTTACCGACCCGGGACAGGTTATAGACAACGAATACAGTAACCAGCGCCCCGGTAAAAGCGAGCAGGGGTATAATCCCGAACCCCGCCCCCTGCCACTGGAAGGGAAGCGAGAAGCCGATGACGGCCCCCAGTGCCGCCCCCTGCGCCACGCCGATAAGGTAAGGGTCAGCCAGCGGGTTACGGAACAGCCCCTGATAGGTAGCCCCGGCGATGGAGAGGGCAGCGCCGACAATGCCGGCCAGGATTACCCGGGGCAGGCGTATCGAGAGAATTATCGTCTCGGTAGTGCTCTGCCAGGTAGAGGCGATATCGACCCCCGGCATCTGGTCAAGGAGAAGGCGGAAGGTAGTGGTGAAGGGGATTTGAACGCTGCCCAGGGTGGTGGCAAACACTATCACTCCCCCCAACGCAGCCAGAAGCCCGATAATGGCGTATATCCGGCGGCGCCGCTGGGGAAGCACGGGTACAGGCAGTTCGGTAAGAGACGGTCCAGTCCGATACGGAGTCACTAAAAATACCTCCGCCGCCCGGGACTCCGGGCATTTCTTTCCTTAAATCAGGTAGACCCGGCGGGCCTCTTTAGTATCCGGCAAACAGTTCCGGGTGGATTAAGCGAGCAAACTCCTCCAGGGCATCGACTATGCGCGGTCCGGGACGGCCGGCCAGGTCAACATCTACCTCAAATATCCGGTCATTTTGGCGGGCATCGGTGCTTCCCAGCCTCGACTCTGTCCTGATGAACTGAGCGGGCAGGTCCTCACCGGCCCCCATACCGACGCCGGCAATCATTACTTCAGGGTCCGCCTCGATGACCGCCTCCAGACTGATATCAGCATAGCTGGTGAGGTCGCGGGCAATGTTTACCCCACCCGCCATTTGAATCAACTCATCGTGGCGAGTCCCCGAGCCGGGCGTCATCAAGGGGTCATGCCAGGTAATGAAGAAGACCCGCGGCTTCTGCTCCGGGGAGAGGCCGTCCGTCTTTTCCGTCACCGCGGACATCCGCTCCTTCATATTGTTAACCAGCCCAGCCGCCTCCTCTACCTTCCCGGTAATCTCGCCAACCAGGCTAATCGCCTCCAGTACCTCATCAAGTGTGGTCGGGACGAGAGCAAAAACGGTCAGTCCCCTGTTTTCCAGCGCCGGCAGGACTTCCGCTTCATGCATGCCGGTTGCCAGTATCAGGTCGGGAGAGAGGGCGACCACCCTCTCCAGGTCAACAGTATTGAAACCACCGATTACTTCCTTGTCTTTAGCCGCCTCGGGGTAATTACAGTACTCGGTTACCCCAACCACTCTATCGTCCAGGCCCAGGGCAAACAGTATCTCGGTATTGCTGGGGGCAAGCGAGACAATCCGCTGCGGGACCCCGTCCAATTCGACCGTCCGGCCCAGCTGGTCGGTCACTCCACCCGACGGCACCGTCTCCTGGGCGGGCGGGGCACAGGCCGCCAGAAGCCCGAGCAGGGCAATGAGGAAACCGAAATAGCAAAATCTCTTCTTCACCGATAATTCCACTCCTAATTTATAACTACTAAAGAGGGGGGGGGGGGAATGCTTAAGATAAGAACTATCTCAGAGTCTTTAGCTTAATGCTTTTTGCTTCTCTTTAGGGTATAATACTACTAAAAGTAAATACAAGTCCACTTTTCTCTAAGAAAGTCCGTTTGAGTTGTTAAGGACCCGGGACAAGGGTTTTACAAAGACCGCCCGGTCTGTATATTATTATTGATGAACCCCGAAGCAGGTGAGAATGGAAGATACCCTTAAAGAGCTACGGTCGCGCTTAGAAAAAGCGGTAGAGAGAAATACGGCCCAGGGCATCCTGCTCTCCGGGGGCCTCGATACCAGCATCCTGGCCCTGCTTTCCCCAAGGTCCATAGGGCTGAACATGAGGCTCAACGGGTACGGAGAGGACCTGAAGTATGCCGAAATGCTGGCCGGGAAGCTCGGCCTGGAGCTTTATCCAAAGAGCATCAGCGTCGAAGAAGCCCTGGCAACAATACCCGAGGTAATAAAGATTATGGGCAGCTTTGACCCCGCCCTGCCCAACGACCTGGCGGTCTACCTGGGGCTGCAGTTAGCCCGGGAGAAGGGCATTAAGAGCGTCATCACCGGGGACGGCGCCGACGAGCTCTTTGCCGGCTACAGCTATATGTTCGACCTGGACCTGAAAGAGTATCTGCCCCGGCTTGCCGAAAAGATGAACTTCTCGTCCAGCCGGCTCGGCGCCCACCTGGGCATCGAGGTAAAGCAGCCCTTCCTGGACAGAGACTTTATCAACTTCGCCCTCTCTATTAGTCCCGAACTGAAGGTCAGGGAGCACCGGGGGGAAAGGTGCGGCAAGTGGATCCTGCGAGAGGCCTTTGCGCCCCTGCTGCCCGAGGAAATAATCTGGCAGACGAAGCGGCCCATCGAGGTAGGCTCCGGATTCAGCCAGCTGCATAAGATAATCGGCGCCAAGATTTCCGACGAGGAGCTGGCGGAGGCAGAGGAAACCTTTTCCGTGAAGTTCTTGAGCAAGGACCACCTCTTCTACTACCAGACCTACCGCCAGGTAGTCGGCAAGATTCCGCCGCCCCGGCCGGGAGAAGCAGGCTGCCCCGGCTGCGGTACGGGGATAGCACCGCAGAGCTCCCACTGCCGGGTCTGCGGCTGGAGCAAGGGACTCTAA
>CAZYRA010000050.1:0-8675 GCA_964649385.1 uncultured Dehalococcoidales bacterium
TCAATTTCTACGGACCCGACCATGACTACACCCATTCTCAGGTTCTTGATACCTCCGGTGAAGCTGGGCGCCCGGGTGGTATGGTCATGCAGTGGTATCCGGATCAGACAGTCAAGATCATCCACCCTTACCGATGGAAGAACGGTGACTACTATCTACCGGACTGGATTCCTGAAGAAAAGAGGTAAGCGTGACAAACAGCAGTTAGGTTCTGACTGCTGTTTCCACTAAGCTGGTTCAAAACTGGGAGGAAGGGAATAATCTCCCCTCCTCCCAGTTTCATAGACTGTAGGCTATATTGTTAAGATCAATTTAGAATAAGGATAGATTATATGATAGCCATAGCGATTCAAGGTGCCCTCCTGAGTGGTCTGTATGCGCTGATTGCGCTGGGATTTACCATGATATACGGTGTAGGCAGGGTACTTAATCTATCACATGCCGCCTACGTCATGTTAGGTGCCTATGTATATTTCCACTGTCTGCAATTGGTCGGATTGCCAGTAGGATTATCGATGCTAATCGCCATCGCAGTCAGTAGCGGCGCTGCACTAGCAACCTATGTTGGTCTGGTACGGCGCTACCTACACAATCCTACTATTGTATTTGTCTCTACCTTTATTCTGGCCCTGGTACTGAATTACGTCGTGGTACTTATTTGGGGGATGGAAACCAAAAACGTATGGCCCGTTGTAGAGGGAATTACCTTGGTTATGGGACATACGGTATCGAAAAACCTCGTTGCTGCCTTGATTGTAAGCTGGCTATGTATAGGGGGAGTGCTGCTCTTTGTGAGGAAGACCCATCTGGGGAGGGCAATGCGTGCCCTTGCTATGGACCGAAAAGGGGCGATTGTTTCCGGTATAAACCCGGATAGAGTCAACCTGATGACCTGGGCAATATCAGGGGCACTGGCCGGGGTTGCTGGAATATTCTTTGGTAGCTATACTTACCTGGTACCTGCCATGTGGCATATGCCGATGGTAATGTCCTTTGCCATAGTGATAATCGGTGGTTTGGGTAGTATTGAAGGTACTCTGATTGCCGCCCATATAGTTGGCTATATGCAGACTACGACTACTCTGGCAATAGACGAGAGGTTAAGGGGTGTATTTGCCCTGATAATCATGATTGTTGTGCTCGTAGTACGTCCTAAGGGCTTATTCGGCAAGTAAATGCAAAGGGAAGATATAAAGTGGTTAATTGGATAACTTCAATCAAGTCGTTTCGCTGGTGGTTAATCGCGATAGCGGTGATGAGTTTGCTTCCGCTCTTCGTCCCCAGCAGTTTCTTGAGAATCTGTATCATGGCCAACTTTATGGTGATTTTCGCCATAAGCTGGGATATGATGTCGGGATACACCGGCTATGTTAGTTTCGGCCATCCCTTCCTGATTGGTATAGCCGGATATGTTACAGCGATGCTATCTAGTCAGGGTGGATTTCAAACCACCCATATAGTACTACCGCTCTACGCAACCATGCCGCTGGGAATAGCCGCGGCAGTGGGTGGCGGCATGCTTTTCTTTCTGCCCAGTATGAGGATAAGAGGCCCCTACTTTAGCCTGGTCAGCCTTGCCTTCCTGATGGTATTGAATCGATTGATGATCGCCGTAAGACCAGATATGACCGGCGGAGACCGCGGATTGACCAGTCTGCCGTACGTGGTCACCGGAGCAGTAGATAATTACTGGCTTTCTCTCAGTCTCATGTTTGCCATTGCCATCGGGCTATGGTTGGTGGCTAAGTCTGACGTAGGCCATGTCCTGAAAGCGATACGTATGGATGAGGATGTTGTGGAGAGCAGCGGCCTGAGTACCTACCGGTTCAAGAGATTCGCCTTCATTTTGAGTGCCCTGACAGCCGGCATTGGGGGAGTATTTTACACTCATTATATGGGTTCGATATCACCTTCTGGTGCCTTCGACTACATTTTCCTTCTCAACATAATAGTCTCAACAGTAGTCGGTGGTATGGGTACCATCATAGGGCCTATTTTCGGAGGCTACTTCATAACTTTCTTCGTTGAATACCTGCGTCCTGTGCTGGAAGGTGCGTGGCGATTCCTGGCTTACTCATTGGTGGCATTGGCAATAGTCTACCTCAGACCTGGTGGATTTTATGCTATAGCCCATGATATAGCAGGGTGGTTCAGAGCGAAGCGGAGAGGGGGTATACAATATGACCAGGTTACTTGAGGTAAAAGGGCTTACCAAAAGATTCGGTGGTGTGGTCGCCGTCAACGACCTAAGTTTTCATATAGAAGAGGGTGAGATTCTCGGGCTTATGGGACCCAACGGCGCCGGTAAAACAACAACCTTTAATCTGATTATGGGAGACTATAAACCGGATATCGGGGAAATCCTTTTTCAGGGGGAAGGCATTAATCGTCTCCAAACCTATGAAAGGGTAAAATTGGGTATCGCCCGGACCTACCAGGTACCGAGGCCATACAATGGTTTGCCTATAATCGAGGATATCCGCATCAGTACCATACCGGATAGCATAACAAAGTGCTTGAGGGGACAGAAACAGGAGCTTGAAGAAGTAACACAAATCGGGGAAAGTGTGGGGCTAAAGGACCGCCTCCTAAAATATCCCGGTGAGTTATCACTGGGTGACCTGCGCCGGGTTGAATTAGCCAAGGCAGTCGCACTCAACCCCCGGGTTATTATGCTCGATGAGATATTCGCCGGGTTGACAGTACACGAGATTACTGAGATATCTACACTTCTAGTAGAGAAAAGGAAGACTGGACTGGTATTCATAGTTGTCAGTCATGACCTGAAGGCTCTAGCTCCGTTAGTGGATAGAGCTGTGGTTATCCAGTTCGGTCACCTCATTGCCGAAGGAACCTATGATGAAGTCGTCCATAACGAAAAGGTCAAGAAGGCATATTTCGGCATGTAACAATGGATTACACCTATCTTGAAGAGGGCAATAAGGGTAGTAAAGAGGAGATACAGTAATGGCTTTTCTGGAAGTAAAAGGCCTCGAGGTTTACTATGGGAAGGCGTGTGCTCTAAGCAACCTTTCATTCACCATCGACCAGGGAAAATGTGTCGGCATAATCGGCTCTAATGGCGCTGGCAAAACAACACTGCTGGACTCGATTTTGGGTCTAACTCACTGGAATGGTGAGATTATCTTTAACGGTGAGTCGCTACGCAAACTCCCCCCCAGGGAAATAGTTAAGCGAAAGGTCGGTTATGCTCCGGAGAGGGGAAGCATATTCCCCGGTATGAGCGTTAAGGACAACCTGCTGGTGGGAGCCTACTTGAACCGGAAAAATATCGATAAAAATCTCAGTACGGTATTCGAGCTATTCCCCAGGCTCGAAGAACGCCAGAAGCAACAGGCCGATACGCTAAGCGGTGGGGAGCGGCAGATGCTCTCGCTGGGGAGAGCCTTTATGACGGAACCCAAGCTAATATTGCTGGATGAGCCGACTTTGGGTCTCGCTCCTATTGTAATCGGTCACATATCCGAGGCTATAAAAAGCCTGAAGAAAACGGGGTTCACTATTCTCATTGCTGAACAGAATGCAAGCTTTACCATTGAGCATGCCGAGAGGATATACATCCTGGAGAGAGGCACAATAACCAAGGAAGGCACCGCTGAAGAACTGGGGAAGGAAGAATACATCAGGGAAGCATACTTCGGTAATTAAGATTGCCGTCCCTGATATAGTATAATATACGCTAGGGTGCTCCGATACCGAGAGATACTCCCAGTCTAATGTCTCCGGCAGAGGAGCATTCTTGTATTTAGTAATACCCCATACCTAAAGTTCAGTTTAACAGGGAGAACAGGATAATAAACATCGCCGATAGCTTTCGCCTCATCAAGACATGCCCCGGTAGTTATGCCCGAGCCGGTGCAATGATTACACCGCACGGGGTGGTTCCGACGCCGGTATTCGCGCCGGTAGGCAGCCAGGCCACGGTTAAAACGATGACCCCCGAAGAACTGGACCAGCTGGGGATAAGGATGCTGCTGGCCAATACCTACCACGTCTACCTGAGGCCAGGAATAGACGTTGTCGAAAAAATGGGCGGGCTGCACCGGTTTATGTCCTGGGACAAGGCAATACTTACCGACAGCGGGGGGTACCAGATATTCAGCCTGGCCCGACTCCGTGACATCAGCGACAAGGGGGCTATATTTCGCTCCCACATTGACGGCAGCCAGCACCTGATTACCCCTCAATCAGCAATTCAGTTCCAAGAATCACTCGGGGCGGATATTATAATGGTCCTCGATGAGTGCCCGTCACCCACGGATACCTTTGAGGCAATCAAGAAAGCAACGGAGAGAACTCACAAGTGGGCGGAGATATGTCAGAGGTCACAGACCCGTAATGACCAGGCCCTGTTTGCTATCGTACAGGGAGGACTCTACCCCGAACTGCGCCGCCGGTCAGCGAGCCTGCTGGCCTCAATGGGGTTCGCCGGTTATGCTATCGGCGGTTTAAGCCTGGGAGAACCGAAGGTACTAACACTGGCTATGGTCGAGGAAACGGCAGCCCTGCTCCCTCAAGACAAGCCAAGGTACCTTATGGGTGTGGGCTCTCCAGAGGATGTCGTCGAGGGTGTAGCCAGGGGAATCGATATCTTCGATAGTGCTCTGCCCACACAAGTAGCGCGAAAAGGCGCTCTCTTTACCAGGCGGGGCAGGTATAATATCCGAAACGCTGCCTACAAACAGGTGGAAGCCCCGGTTGACTCTGACTGCGACTGCTATACCTGCCGTAACTTCTCAGCCGGCTACCTGAACCACCTCTTCAAATGCCGCGAGATGCTGGCGTATCGGCTGGCTACTATTCATAACTTGAGCTTTATGAATAGCCTGATGCAGAGAATAAGGGACGCCATTACTAGCGATACCTTTAACAGCTTCAGGGATGACTTTATCGCCGGTTATGAGCCTACTGATGAAAAGGTACGGCTTGCCCAGAAGAAAAAGTGGCTGGACGCTCAGAACCGCAAGAACATAAATAGAGGCTGACGGACTATGGAGATGGACTCCGCTGTGCTCTCAAACAGCCTGCTCTGGACAGGCTTTGTCTTAGCCAACCTCGGGCTTACCCTCCTCGTCTTCCGCTTCTTCGGCAGATACGGACTCTATGCCATCATAGTCGCTGCGGTGATTACAGCCAATATCCAGGTGGTGAAGACAGTCGAGGTATTCGGATTTGTCTCCACACTAGGCAATATACTCTACGGCGGCATCTTCTTTGCCACCGACATACTGACTGAGGTATACGGCAAGAAAGCAGCCCGGCGCGGGGTATGGCTTGGCTTCATCGGGATGGTGCTGATGACGTTATGGATGCAGTTCGGGCTAAAGTTCATCCCCCACACATCGGACTTCTCTCAGGATGCCTTCCTTACCATCTTTGGTCTGATGCCCAGGATTGCCGCCGGCAGTATGACCGCCTACCTTGTCTCCCAGCACCACGATATCTGGGCATTCCTCTTCTGGAAAAGGAAGACAAAAGGAAGATTTCTCTGGCTGAGGAACAATGCTTCGACCCTGGTCTCTCAGGCGATTGACACTATTATTTTCTGCACGATAGCCCTCTGGGGTGTGTTCGATAGCAGTACCTGGTATCAGATACTGGTCTCAACCTACTTTATCAAACTGTTTGTTGCTGTTATCGATACCCCATTCATCTACCTGGCAAAGAGGCTGAGTAAGACCGTGCTGGCTAAAGAATCAACGGCCGACCGGCTGTAGCTTTACCGCCCTCCCCTCATGCTATAGACACAGCCGCAGTAGTCCTGCCGGTAGAGGTCCCACTTCTTAGCTAGCTCGATAGCCCGTCTAAAGCCATCCTTCTTCTTGAAATCCCTACCCAAAAACCTCCCCCCCCCAACCTCCCATCCCACTCGGTTAATCACATCGGCCGACTTATGAGGGCTTATCGTTAGAGTTGTCGTGAAAGCGTCCCAGCCACAGTCTTCCATATAGAGATATGTCTTCTTTAATCTGAGCCTGAAGCAGGCCTCACACCTTCTCCCGCCCTCAGCTTCATTTCCTAAAGAGCCCGCCTCTTTAGACCACTCTTGTGGTACATAAGGGGCTACCTCGATAGGGAAACCCAATTCACGGGCTACCCTACGGACAACCTCCAGCCTTCTCTGATACTCCTCTTCCGGGTGGATGTTCGGATTGTAGAAGAAGCCAAGGACCTGATGCCCCTCCCGGGATAACCTCTCGACGGCCCCTGCAGCACAAACCCCGCAACATATATGCAGCACTATCTTCATCTTCTTAGACCTCAACCGGTTTCTTCTTCACAGTATCAGCATGGCGTCGCCAAAGCTGTAGAAGCGGTACCGTTGAGCGATGGCTTCACGGTAGGCCCGTGTGATAACATCTTTACCGGTAAAGGCGGTTACCAGCATCAGCAGTGTTGATTTAGGCAGGTGAAAATTGGTGATAAGGGCATCGACTACCTGAAACCAGTATCCCGGTAAGATGAACAGACCTACCCAGCCCTGGAACGGCTGTATAGACAGAGGGTTGCTCGCCTGAGCAGCCGCCTCGACCAGTCTCACCGTCGTCGTGCCTACACATATAATACGCCGTCCTTCCCTCCTGGCCTGGGACAGTTGACTCGCTGTCTCCTGGTCCAGCACCCCGTATTCCCGATGTATCTTATGCTCAAGGGGATTGCTCTCCCGGACGGGCAGGAAGGTATCGAGTCCCACATGCAGGGTAACAAAAAGGCAGCGTACCCCCTTACTCCTTATCCTATCAATCAACTGGGGGGTGAAGTGCAGTCCCGCAGTAGGCGCAGCCACACTCCCGGCCGCATCAGCATAGACCGTCTGATAGCGCTCCGGATTTCTCAAGGGGACGCGAATGTAGGGCGGCAGCGGAATTCTACCCAGTCCCTCAAGCAGGGACTGGTCGGAGAAGCTTATTACCCGCACTCCACCCTCCCTTACCTCAACTACCTCCGCAATAACCCCATCCTGCCCTTTACCAGATTCAGCATCACCTGCCAGTTCCAGCCTGCTGCCGACTCTGGTCCGCTTAGCCGGTCTAACCAATGCCTCCCAGCCCCCGGAATCAAGCTGGCGCAGGAGCAAAATCTCCAGTCTACCCCCGGTATCAGCCTTCCTGCCACTAAGACGGGCAGGGATAACCCGGCTATCGTTAAAGACCAGGACGTCACCGTTCCTGAGATAATCAACTACCTCAAAGAAGCTGCGGTGGTTTAAGGAATTATCACTACGCCCAAGTACCATGAGTCGTGAGTGGTCCCTGGGCTCAAGCGGGGTCTGAGCAATAAGCTCCTGGGGGAGATAATAGTTAAAATCACTGGTCCTCATAAATGCTCGCCACCTGATAAATAGAAGTAATCTACCATATCTTACTGTTATCGCATACTATAACAACCTACGATATCTATCAAGCCGCCTTGGCTAATCCGGACTCCGGGTGCTAAAATCGTTACAGCAAAGGCTGGGGAGAATGATGGATGGGTGATATCCTGATTGGTACCTGCTCATGGACCGACCCGACCCTTATTGAGAGCGGCCGCTTCTACCCCAGCCCGTCACTCTCCGCAGAAGCACGCCTCCGCTACTATGCCAGCCGGTTCCCTATCGTTGAGGTAGACAGCCCCTACTATGCCCTACCCAGTGAGCGGACTAGCGGGCTGTGGGTAAAAAGAACCGGGGACAACTTCATATTTGATATCAAGGCCTTCCGTCTCTTTACCCAGCATCCGACATCACCGGCATCATTACCCAGAGATATCAGGGAAGCCCTGCCCTCCAAGATAGGGAGTAAGAACAGCCTCTACTACCACGACTTGCCGGAGGAGCTACTACAAGAGACCTGGCACCGTTTCCAACAGGCACTGCTCCCCTTAGACAGCTCCGGCAAGCTCGGTGTAGTACTCTTCCAGTTCCCCCAGTGGTTCCGCTATGGTGAAAGGCAGTGCGCCTACATCATCTCCTGCCGGGAAAACCTGCCGCAGTACACCATTGCGATAGAATTCCGCCATAATTCCTGGCTCAATGAGAAGAATATCGAGTACACCTTAAGCTTCCTGCGACAACACAACCTGCCTTTCGTTTGCGTCGATGAACCGCAGGGATTCCCATCCAGTGTACCACCGTTCGCGGTAGCCACATCAGATATTGCCCTGGTTAGATTTCACGGCAGAAACCGGCAGACCTGGGAGAAAAAAGACATCGGTCCGGCGGAGCGGTTCAACTACCGCTATACCAGAGAAGAACTCGCTGAGTGGGTACCCAGGATGAAGGAACTGGCGGCAAAGACGCATCAGCTCCACATCCTGTTTAACAACTGCCACCAGGACAAGGCAGTAACAAACGCCAGCCAGATACGTTTGATGCTGGACTGAACCAATATCTGTATTAATCCCACTAATATTTCGCAGTAGCATAAGTGGGGTATTGACAACCCATAATATACGTGTTAATATACGGTAGACAGTTGCCGTATGCCGTATATTAACAGTAAATAATAAAAAGGCAGAGGGATCTATGGACACAAAAACTGTTGTTGCCGGCAAAATTAGCAGCGGTATAGCCTCACTCGATGAACTGTTGCATGGGCTGCGTTTTGGTAACAACGTAATCTTTTTGACATCTAAACCTAGATGCATTACGATATGGAAAACGGCGTCCGACA
>CAZYRA010000051.1:0-8571 GCA_964649385.1 uncultured Dehalococcoidales bacterium
GTAGGGGGAGCTGGATGAAGATGCCGTGAATCCCGTCATCCGCATTAAGCCGCTCAATCTCCTTAAGCAGGTCCGGCTCGGACATGTCTTCGGCGAGCCTTAACATCTCCGCGCGGATGCCTAGTTCGCTAGCCGCCTTTTCCTTGAGCCGAACGTAACTAGCTGACCCCGGGTCCTCACCAACAAGGATTCCGGTGATTCCCGGAATTACCCCCTTCTCTCTGAGGTTTTCCGTTTGCTGTTTAAGCTCTTCCCTTATCTCAGCCGACGTTTTCCTACCGTCAAGTATCGTTGCCATTTTTATTTGCTTAACCTTTCCGCAGCTTCAACAGTGTGAGCCAGCAGTATTGTTGTGGTTACGGCACCAACTCCTCCCGGTACCGGGGTTATCATTCCAGCCACCTGGCTTACATCATCAAAGTCCATGTCTCCGCTCATTTTACCATCCTCCCCCCTACTCACACCAACGTCAATTACAACAGTGCCCGGGCTTACCATATCCTTGGTTACCATCTTTGCCCTGCCTACAGCGCTAACCAGAATCTCAGCCCTCTGGTACTCGGCAGCAGACTCGACCGTTTTGTAGTCACAGAGTATTACAGTTGCCCAGCGGTTTAAAAGCATTATGCCAGCGGTTCTGCCAATATTCCCAGCCCCACCGACAATGACGGCTCGTTTACCATCAATTTCAACCTTATAGCGGTCGAGCAACTCGATAACAGCCGATGGGGTACAGGGGGCAAAGCCATCAGTTTCTCGAGCCATCAGCTTGGCCATACTTATCGGGTTGAGACAGTCGACATCTTTTTCCGTGGCCAGTAGCTTTAAGATAGCGCCTTCGTTTATCTGCTGGGGCAATGGGCGCTGAATAATAATACCGTGGAACTTGGAGTTATTGTTAAGTTCCTCAACCGTTGCCGCCAGTTTCTCCTGGCTAACGTCCTCAGGCAGGCTAATCGTCTCCGTAAACACGCCAACCTTTTCGCATCCTTTGGCAATACCCCGCAGGTAAGACTGTGCAGCCGGGTCTTCGCCAACCATAACTGCTGCCAGGCCGGGTACTATGCCTTTACCCTTCAAATTTTCCACACGTGGTATAAGTTCACCCCTTATTTGTTCCGCAACCTCTTTACCACTAATAATCTGTGCTGTCATTTTCGCCTCCATTATATTTTATTTGTTTTTGTCTCAGTTTCCGGGCTTCCCCCGGTTGTCTTTTGTCTTTTTCGATTAGTCCTCTTTCCTTACAAAGGCAGATCAAGCAAGGAGCTTAGCCATCAAATCATTAACCGCCGTAACCGCTCTGGAGCTATCGGGTAACTCAAGCAGGGGCTTTAACTCAACATCGCACTGATATACTTCCTCGTCCAGAGGGATCGAAGCTGCCGGCTCAATTTCCAGCCGGAACAACTCCTTTTCGACAAGAGGGTCTAACTGGGATGGAGCGGGGTTGATTATTACCGACTGCCTCCTTACTCGAAGCTTGAGCTGAGCAACGATATCCTTTATACGAGCAACAGTCCGCACCCCCTTTACCGTAGGGTTAGTGATAATAAGTAATTCATCAACATTCTGGGTGGTTCTCCGCGACAGGTGCTCCAGTCCAGCCTCATTGTCCATAACCACATAGGCATAGTTACCGGCTAATCTGTCCGCGAATTTCCTTAAGATAAGGTTAGGATAGCAATAGCACTCCGGCCCCTCACCTCTACCCATCGTCACCAGGTCAAACTTCTCGTTTTCAATAATGACCTCGTTTAGTTTATACTCCAGGTAGACTTCTTTGGTCATTCCCGGAGGGATTTCTATCTTGTCCCCTTGGAACTTATCGAGAACCAGACCGACCGTCTGTTGAACCTCAAGGCCCAGGCTCTCCCCCAGGTTGGCGTTAGGATCAGCGTCAATGGCCAGGATTGGCCCGGAACCATTCTCCTTGAGGTAACGGATGATCAGACTGGCTATTGATGTCTTACCGCTGCCACCCTTTCCGGCCAGGGCTATCGAGAGAGTCAAACCATTAACCCCCCTTTCGTTTTACTATCCGCTGGTCGAGCTAGTCTCCTGCTCACATTGGGAAACGCATCTGCATGGGTGTGGGGTAAGAAGAGAGCAGCGACGTAGTGGTGCATAAAATCGGCGCTTTCGCTAAGTTCGAAGTTAGTCATCATCATAGCCACTTTCCTGGCATCATCAAGCAGGTCGGTAGAGAAGGAGACCAGTCTGCTCCCGGTCAGAGAACCATTGCCAACAAAGACAAACCTATCCCGGGGAATGTCGGGAAGGAGTCCGATGGTAATACTATTTTCAATGTCGAGGTGACTGCCGAAGGCGCCGGCGATAATTACCTGTTCCAGGTCGGCGCAGGCAATCCCAACACTCCTGGTCAGTGTCTGGCAACCGGCATACATCGCCGCCTTGGCCCGGATGAGATTGTCAATATCCACCTCGGTGATAACGATATCTTTATCAATCTGAGTCTCTCCCGCTCGGGAAAGGACATATTCGTAGCCATCGCTACCTTCCCTGATTCTATTGGTAGCGAGGTCGGTGTTAAATTTGCCGTTCTGGCCGATAACCTTAGCTTCAAGCAGCCTGGCAATAATATTCAGCAGGCCCGAACCGCAGATTCCCTTAGGTTTTGCTCCTCCTATAGTATGAACCTCCGGCTCCAGGTCCGGTAGGCTGATATCAAAGTCTTCAATCGCTCCGGTAGTGGCTATCATACCGTGCTTTATACCACCACCTTCAAAGGCGGGGCCAGCCGAGCAGGCGGTGGTTACCATCCAGTCTGAATTACCAATCACTATTTCTCCATTAGTACCGATGTCCATATAGAGCGTAAGTTTTTCCCTCTGGTGTATTCCGGCTGCCACCACCCCAGAGACAATGTCACCGCCAACATAGCTAGATACCGAGGGGAAGGGGAAGAGATGGACATACTTTACCACATTGATGCCCAGGGATCTTGCCACTACCGGTGGGGAGAAGGTGGCTGCTGGGGTATAAGGAGCTAACCGGATATATTTAGGGTTGATGCCAAGCAGGATATGGGTCATTGTGGTATTACCGGCAATAGTCACATGCCCGATGCCTTCTATCTTGGTCTGGCTCTGGGCCAGCAGTTCATCGATAATCTGATTGATGCCAGCCACCACGGCTTGCTGCAGCTTCTTAAGACCACCCGGTTTCTGACAGTAGGCGATACGGGTAATAACATCTGCCCCGTAGCCTATTTGCCTGTTGTAGGTCATAGCTTCGGCTATAACCTTACCCCGGTTCAGATCCAGCAGCTGTCCGCAGATGGTAGTTGTCCCGATGTCGAAGGCTAACGAAAAGAGCTTTTGGCTGGTGTTTCCCGGTTCTATGTTTATTATTGTGGGCTTGCGCTTGTCAGCTTTTGTCTTGACCGCCTTGACCAGGGTAGTGGCGGTGACCCGATACTTTTTCCTGCGCAGGACCCGGGGTAGCTTTCTTACTACATCAAGGTCTACTCCGGTATAGTTAAGGCTGCACTGCTTCTTTAAGCCCCTTAACAACCGAGACAGGTCCGAGGTATTATCCGCTGAGGTTGGCGGTGGTAATTCGATATAACATTTGCTTAGGGGGGGCTTAAACCTCCAACCGGTAGCTATCGCCTCAGCAGGACCGGCAGCGCTGGTCGCCATCTTTATCTCCCGGCTGACTACCGCTGTCTCCAACCTTGACTCTACCGGGATATTAACAGCCAAATCGGTGAGCACTCTGCTCTGACAGGACTGCCGAATACCCTGCCCCCACTCTTCCTGAGAGAGCTTCTCGCTACGACTACTCTCCACCTCCCCCTTTTCAATCAGGACCTTACAGGTGCCACAGACACCGGCTCCCCCACAGGAAGCGTTAATATGCACACCAGCATCGATGGCCGCTTGGAGCAGGCTAGCCCCCCTCTCCACGACAACATCAACATTATCAGGTTCAAAATGAACCCTCACTTGTTTACAGGTCGTATCTTTCTTCATCTAACTCCAATGTTATCAAGAGCCAGGAGTAATCAAAAGAGACCCATTACCTTGCCTGTATTAACGTCGACATCGACCTTTCTAAAGGCAGGGTTAGAAGAGGTTCCCGGCATCAGGCTAATGGCGCCGGCACAGGGACAAAGGAATTTGGCACCGGAGTAAATCAGTATGTCACGAATGGGTAGAGTCCATCCCTTGGGAACACCCTTCAAGGCCGGGTTATGCGTGAGGCTGAGATGGGTCTTTACCATCATAGTAGCGTACTCATCATATTTAGCATCAGCCTCAAACCGCTTGGCCTTAGCCTCAGCCTCAGGAGACCAGGCTACGCCATCGGCACCGTAGACTACTTTGGCAATTTTTTCCACCCGTTCCCTTAGTTTCATTTCGTTGGGATAGAGGAAGCGAAACTCATTTTCCTCATCACAAGCTTCCTTGACCACATCAGCCAGCTCCAAAGCACCATCGCCACCATCTGCCCAGTGGGTAGATACCGCGCAGCGCGCCCCTGCTGCCTCGGCTGCTTTTCTCACCATAGCAATCTCATCCCTGGTATCGGTGTGGAAGCAGTTGATGCACACCACCGGGTTGATGCCAGACTTTCGAATAACGTCGATAAGGTGCAGCATATTGGGTAAGCCCTTCTCGAGAAGCCCCAGGTCCTCTTTGGTGTAGGCTTCAGGCAATGGTAGACCGGCAACCACCTTAGGGCCGCCGCCGTGCATCTTCAGCGCCCGAATGGTGGTAGTAAGCACCGAGACATGCGGCTTGAGTCCACTGTAGCGACATTTGACATTCCAGAACTTCTCAAAGCCGATATCGGCGGCAAAACCGCTCTCGGTAACGTGGTAGTCAAACATCTTGAGCCCGATGCGATCGGCTATGATGGAGGACTGGCCTACCGCAATATTAGCAAAGGGACCAGCATGAACCATACACGGCTGGTACTCTACTGTGCTGCACAGCGTGGGGTTGATGGTGTTGCGCATCCAGGCGGTCATAGCACCGCCCACTCCCAGGTCACCAGTGGTAACCGGGTTGCCTTTCTTATCGTAGGCTACGGTGATGTTGTCCATTCTTTCCCGCAGGTCGGCTAGATCTTTGACGATAGACAGCATAGCCATCAACTCGGAACCGACAGCGATGCCAAATTTGGACTGCATGGTAAAGCCGTCCGCACGGCCACCGAGGCCGATTACGATGTTACGCAGGCTCTGCGCACAAAAGTCCATAATCCAGCCCATCTCGACCCGGGTGGGGTCAACATCCAGACGGCGCATCTTAGTCAGCCTGGCCAGTTGCTCATCATCATAGTTGCGCTCGTGCTGCATCCTGGCGGTAAGGGCAACCATAGCCAGGTTATGGGCATTCATAATATCGTTGATATCACCGGTGAGCCCCATAGAGAACTCGGTCAGGGGAATCAGTAGAGCGTTACCACCACCGGCGGCAGTGCCCTTGATATTCATGGTGGGGCCACCCGAGGGCTGGCGGAGACAACCGCCTACGTTCAGGCCTCGCTTGCCCATGCCCTCCATAAGTCCGCACGAAGTGGTACTCTTACCTTCTCCCAATGGCGTCGGCGTTATGGCGGTTACTTCAATGTATTTGCCGTCCGGTTTATCCTTGAGACGTTCAATGATCTTCATGAAGTCAAGCTTGCACAGTCTTCCGTAGGGAATAACCTCATCCTTTTCCAGTTTCAGCCTTTCCCGCCACTCCTCAGGAGTGGGCATATTCTCCTCAGCTGCCTCTGAGATTTGCCAGTCCTTCATTTCTACCGCGTTGTAAGCCATTGTCCCTCCTTAAAAAATTCCATGACTTTATGTTTGGTTCTGCTTATAGAAACTTCTAATGGGCTACTTCTTCTGATCCCCTCTTATTCTCTGTTGCACCGAGTGATAGATAGCCTACAATAGAAAGGTAGCTAGGGTTTCACCTCCCCGAACCTTACCCTTTATTCACTTTTATCTTTTATTATTCTCGCTATCGTCTGTCGAAAGTAATGACTGATAGATATTACTCACCTCCCGGTTAACCAGTGGGCTGGCGTCAAGAACAGGAAGGTTAGCCATCTCTGCTTCCACCACTGCCCGATCATAGGGGATAAAGCCGAGCAGCTTGAAGCCGACCAGGCTTGCTGCTAGCTGTTCCTTATCCTGCCGGTCTCGAATCTTATTGCCGACCACAGCGATATTCTCCAAACCGATATCTTCGGCCAGCTTACTAATCCGGTGGGCCGTATCAATACTCAACTTGCCCGGTTCCACTACTATAATCAGCCTGTCCACTGCTCTGGCTGTCCCCCGGGCCAGGTGTTCTATTCCAGCCTCCATATCCAGAACAACCACCTCATCCCTCTGCACAAGTAGGTGGGCAAGCAAGGCCTGTAACAAAACACCCTCCGGACAGTAGCAGCCGGTGCCACCCCTTTTAATCCGCCCCATTACCATTAACCTGATGCCGTTATGTTGCAGGGAATACTTTTCCGGCAGGTCGTCGACCTTGGGGTTTAATTTGAAGAAGGATGCCGCCTGCCCGGGTCTTGCTCCTGTCCTTTCCTCAATGAGGTTACTCAACTCGGATATCGGGGTTATCTCTTCCGGGTGCGGAAAATTGAGAGTGGCTGCCAAGTTAGCATCAGGGTCAGCATCGATAGCGATAACCGAGTATCCTGCCTGGGCGAACTCCTTGCAGAGCATAGCGGATAGCAGGGTCTTTCCCACTCCGCCTTTACCACTAATAGCAATCTTCATTGAAAACCTTACCCTGGAACAAATCTAGAACCGAGATCTGCTGGAAAGAGTGCTTAGCCTAGTTAGCTACATAAGTAGCATGCAATAAGTGAGATGTTAGCCTTTACCTTGATTATTTTACCAGTCAACAAAATTAAAAGTCAATGATTTGTATGATTAAAAGTCAATGATTTGTGCTGGTCATTGCCAGCCTTGACAAAACTCTAGCGCTCAATTAAAGTGTCGGTTACCGGTTTGCGTCGATTGTCCTAACGGTTTGTGCTTGCACTTGGGGTGACCGGCAGGCACTTTCCGCCGGTAGAAAGCGAGGAGGCTTCTGATGAAGGCATGTCAGGGAAAGATGGGCAGGGTCTTTGTAATTCGGTTGGAGAATGGTGATGTGGTGCCCGGGTGCATCGAGCGTTTTGCTGAGGAGAATGGGGTATCGGTAGGGCATGCCATTCTAGTCGGTGGTATAGGGGGTGGTGAAATCGTTGTTGGCCCGCGGTCTTCGCAGGAGATACCCCCGCAGCCGATGCTCCTGCCCATTGACGGCGCACACGAGGTGGTGGGGGTTGGTGTACTTGCTCCTGATGAAGAAGGTAAGCCGGTCCTACACATCCACGCTGCACTAGGCCGGTCGGGACAGACTATAAGCGGATGTCTAAGACCCGGCGTTGAGACCTGGCTGGTGGGAGAGGTCATCCTCCATGAGATACTCGGTGTGAAGGCGCTACGGGTCAGGGACACAGAGAGCGGCTTCTCTCTTCTGGAGCCCGGGGAGTAGTGATATCCGCTGGTCGAACCGCTGGAGTGAGCCAACGACCTCTTAGCCCTGATGCTCATAAGCAGTAAGATAGACGGGCTCCAGCTAGAAGCCGGGCCTATTGCAATGGTCTTTCACGAATCTATTCTGGTTAAGGTACTAACGGTATCTCTGTACTTGACAAGACTGGGGACGGGTGGTAGTATCTAGCATCTGCAAACGTTCGCAATAGAGGCTGATTGCAGGTAGCCCAGCTAGCGGTAGTGCCCCAGATACCTTGGGAGAAAAAACAAAGCAAGTAGAAGGGGTGTTTCTATTTTTTCTATCTTATTGCAACTAGTTGCAATTACTCCAGTGTATTCTGCGTATAGATAAGGGAGGGCAAGATTTGAGCTAGATATTCTGGCAGCACGGTGATTTCCTCGAGGGTTTTATTTTAGGTTTGGGGAGGACTTTAGTGAAAAAGCGAGCATTTGTGATACCTGTTATTGTGTTATCTCTGGCCGGTATTATACTTACCGGCTGTGCCGGTGGTGAGGCGACGGGGAGGCTTCAAGTATATGCCAACGGTGAAGACTTTGTCCGCCAAGGCTTTGTTTCCAAGGACGGCTGGAGCATCAACTTCGACCATGTCTACATTACCCTGGCTGATATCACCGCCTATCAGACTGACCCCCCTTATGACCCTCATTCGGGGGGCGACATTAGTGGTAAGGCTGCGGTCAGTCTTGATAATGTGTATACCGTGGACCTGGCGGATGGTGATGAAAATGCCCCGCCGATACTTGTGGCTGAGGTTTCGGGCGCACCGGCAGGCCACTATAATGCGCTCTTCTGGGAGATGATCAAGGCATCATCGGGCCCTGCGGCCGGATATAGCCTAGTCATCATCGGGACTGCTGAGAAAGACGGCCGGAGCGTTGACTTTACCATCAACTCTAATGAGGAATGTGGGTACAGCTGCGGTGAGTATGTCGGCGATGAACGTAGGGGTATCCTAGAGAAGGACGGCACGGCCGACCTGGAGATGACCTTCCACTTCGACCATATCTTCGGTGACGCTGAGACACCT
>CAZYRA010000052.1:0-8464 GCA_964649385.1 uncultured Dehalococcoidales bacterium
TCCATGTCCATACCGAATATTCACCGGACTGTAATACCCCGTTAGCCAGGATTATCGACCGCTGCCGGGAGACCGGTATTGACTGTCTTGCCATATCAGACCACAATACCATCGAAGGCGCCTTGAAAATGCAGAAGGACGCTCCCTTTCTGGTAATCGTTGCCGAGGAGGTATTGACTCCACACGGTGAGATTATGGGAATGTTCCTCAAGGAGAATATACCCGCTGGCCTGTCGGTTGCAGAGACAATATCCCGAATCAAGGCCCAAGGCGGCCTGGTAGCCATCCCACACCCGTTCGATAAGTTTCGTCAATCCGCACTGGACAGTGAGATAACCCGGGGACTGGCGGAGCAGGGAGAGATAGATATTATTGAAGTATTTAACTCCAGGACCCCTCTCTATCGTTCCTCAGTCAGAGCAGAGAGCTTTGCCAAGAAGTATGGCATTCCGGGAAGCGCAGGTAGTGATGCCCATACCCTTCAGGCGATAGGTAACGCCTATGTCGAGATGCCTGAATTTAACGGCCGTGAAGACTTCCTTAGCGCCCTGGCCGAGGGCACTGTCTTCGGGCACAGGACAAACCCCCTCGTCCATATCAGCAGCGTCCTGGCCAGACTGAAAAGTAAGCTCTAGGCCGCCGGAAAATCAGTAGGTACTTTCAGAGAGGGTAGTATTTCTCTCCCCTTGGTAAAGGGGAGAGAGACTGAGGAGGTGAGGTCAATCAGCCTCTATCAACTGGGTTGGTTCTCCACAGGCAGGGATAAGGCGGCTGGAGACCTCTTACGAGCTGTTCAGAGCAGTATCGAGCGGGGTGAGATGAAGGCTGAGATAGCCTTTGTCTTCAGTAACCGCGAGCCGGGAGAATCAGAGTCCAGCGACCGCTTTTTCGAGCTGGTCGGGAGCTATCATATCCCGCTCATCACCCTTTCCTATCAGAGATTCAAAGCGGAGCAGGGTGCCATAGCTAATAAACAGGAAGGGATCTTGCCCGAGCGGCGGGAGGAATACGACCGGGCAGTGATGGAGCGCTTAAAGGGATTCCGGCCCGAGCTGTGCGTCCTGGCCGGCTATATGCTCATCGTTGGCAAAGAGATGTGCCGGTGCTATGATATGGTTAACCTTCACCCGGCCACCCCGGGTGGGCCGACGGGGACCTGGCAGGAAGTAATCCGGCAGCTGATTAGAGACGGGGCAGATAAGACCGGGGTAATGATGCACTTGGTCACCCCGGAGCTGGATAAGGGGCCGGCGGTGACCTACACCACCTTCTCCATCCGGGGCAGGCCCTTTGATAGATACTGGACGGAAATAGAGGGGCATCCTCTTACCGTGACCGAGGGACAGGGTGAAAATAGTCCCCTATTCAGGCTTATCCGTGAGCACGGGCTAAAGAGGGAGTTCCCGCTCATTATCGCTACCCTGAAGGCGTTCAGCCTGGGCAGGGTCAGGATAAGTGAGGGAAAGGTCACCGACTCCGGCGGGAGACTCCTTAACGGATATAACCTGAGTGAGGAGATAGACAGGATAGCAGGAGAGGACCAAGTACTTAAAGGAGGTGAGGTAGATTAATAACTTTATCTGTTTTGACCTGGAGGGGCCGCTATCACCCGAGGACAATGCCTATCAGTTGATGAAGCTCTTCCCTGACGGCGATAGGGTCTTCGAGGTAATCAGCCGCTATGACGACATCCTGACACTGGAGGAAAGGGACGGCTATGAGCCGGGAGATACCCTGGCGCTGATAGTACCCTTCCTGATGCTTAACGGCATCTCGGAAAACGATATTACCAGACTGGCTGGAGAGTCCAGCTTCACCGGCGGAGCCGGGAAGCTCCTCTCCTGGCTGCAGTGGAACGGCTGGAAAACATTCTGCATCACCACTACCTACGAGCAGTATGCCCTTCACATCACTAACAAACTGGGTATTTTCGCCCATAATGTCGCCTGCACGCCGTTCCCCGGCGGCAGGCTTAAGCAGGCGCTGTCCCGGGAGGACCTTGCCCTGCTCAAGCAGACCGAAGCGGATATTCTGACGATGCAGCCCGTCACCGACGATGACAGAATTAAACAGAGACTTGACCGCTTCTTCCGGGAGGAATTGCCGGCTACCGGTCTTGGTGAGGTGATAAGAGAGGTAAAGCCGGTGGGGGGACGGCGTAAACTGGATGCCTTAGGCAGGTTTGCCGAAAAATACAACCAGCCACTGTCCAACTGGGTAGTGGTAGGTGACAGCATTACCGATTTCCGGATGCTTGAGGCAGTGGATGAGGCCGGAGGACTGGCGATAGCCTTTAACGCCAACCAGTATGCTCTGCCCTACGCCACGATGGGCCTGGCATCGACCAATATCGACGACCTGGACGAGGTGCTTAAAGTATGGCAGAAGGGCCAGCGCAAGGGAGTTGAGAAGTTGGTCAGGGGGAAAGAGAAGGCTGGGAGCGACGGGGACAGAGGCCACCTTAACTGGTTGTCGGGAAGAAAAGACCTGGCCGATATCATCGAGCTTCACCAGAAGCTAAGACGCCTGGTCAGGGAAGAAGCCGGCGAGTTGGGGTAGTCCAATGACCGAAAACATCGAGGTAGTCGGCCTGGGGGCGCTCAATATCGACCACCTCTACCGGGTAGAGCGTATCCTGGAGGATGGAGAGTCGGTGGTAAATGAGGCCATCTCCTCTCCGGGTGGTTCCGCCGCCAATACCATCTATGGCCTGGCCAGGCTTGGTGTAGCGACCGGCTTCTGCGGTATTGTCGGTGATGATGCCGAGGGTAGGATGCTTATCGAAGACTTCGAGAAGGATGGCGTCGATACCACTCAAATCAGGACAGCCACCGGGGCAAAAACCGGCTCAGTGCTATGCTTAAGTGACCGGCAGGGTCGGCGTTCCCTCTATGTCACCCCCGCCGCCAACAGCCTGCTCACCGGGGATGACCTGGATCCGGCTTACATAAACCGGGCGAATCTACTCCACCTTTCTTCCTTTGCCGGTGAGGAGCAGTTTGAGGTGCTACTCAATCTGATGGATAGGTTATCCCCCTCTACCAGGCTCAGTTTTGCCCCCGGGGCGCTCTATGCCGCTAAAGGGCTCGATGCACTTAGGCCGATTATCGCAAGGACGCACGTCCTCTTTGCCAACCGGGATGAAATAGGGCAACTTAGCGGGGAGGAGATTAGCGGTGGGGTAAAGAGCTGCCTTGATCTGGGCTGCGATATTGTTGCGGTCACCCTGGGCAGGGGGGCGAGGGTGGAACTGGGTCAGGGGGCTGGTCGTAGAACGGTTACCGCTATTTGCTACTTAAGGAGCGCAGAAAGGGAAGAGGTAATCGAGCCGGCCCGTGACATGGCTTCCGGGGTCGATACCACCGGTGCCGGTGATGCCTTCGCCACCGGGTTTCTCTACGGCTTGCTTAAGGGAAAGGGCTTAAGAGAGTGCGGCCGGCTTGGTGATACCGCCGCCCGCTGCTCTATCAGCCAAGCAGGGGCAAGAAAAGGCTTACCCACGGCTCAAGAGCTGGAGCAGCATTACCATAGGCTCTGTTCACAAGAGCTATAGCTACTTTTTATCGCCAGCCTTCTCCTCCGTCGGCTTATGGAGGACTTCATCGATAATACGGTACTCCACCGCCTGCTCCGGATCGAGGTAGAAGTCACGGTCGGAATCGTGAGTAATCTTCTCCACTGTTTGGCCGGTATGCTTGGCCAGAATACCGCGAATTATGTCCTGAAGTCGCATAATCTCGCGGGCGGCGATTTCAATGTCGGCGGCTTGTCCCTGGGCGCCGCCAAACGCCTGGTGCATATGTATCGTGGCGTTGGGCAGAGCGAAACGCTTGCCTTTTTCCCCGGCGCAGAGAAGGACTGTCCCCATACTTGCCGCTAGCCCGACACAGATAGTAGAGACGTCGGATCGGATAAGCTGCATGGTGTCATAAATAGCCAGGCCGGCGCTGATAACACCGCCGGGGCTGTGAATGTAGAGGCTGATGTCCTTGTCGGAGTCTTCCCGCTCTAAATAGAGAAGCTGGGCCACGATAACATTGGCCACCTGATCATTAATCGGTGTACCCAGCATAATAATGCGCTCTTTCAACAAAAGGGAGTAGATATCAAAAGCCCGTTCTCCCCTGGCCCCACTCTCAATCACCATTGGAATAACGTTCTCTGGTCGGGTCTTCATTGCTGTCCCTCCTTTTTCTCTCTTTCAGTATTTACTTCGCTATCTACCTCCGGCCCCCCGGCTATCTCCACTAGCCGCTGTACCGTTTTTCGCCCCATCAGTACATCTACAATTGACCCGCGGGACCGCGGCGTACTGAGAAATGTCCTCAGTTCATCCTTTCGCTCCGGGGTGGCATCCTTTATCATATCCTCAATCTCAGCGGTTACCTCAGAGTCATCGATCTTAATCTCCTCCTCCTGGCTGATCTTACCCAGTACCAGTGACCGGATGACCCGCTTGGTAGCCGGAGGACTCAGGTCTTCCCTTAGCTTTTGCTCGGTCTTTTTAATGGCAGCCATGTACTCGTCCAGGTCGCGGCCGCTCGCCTGCCAGCGCCTCAGCTGCTGCTCAAGGAGTTGGTCAATCTCCATTTCCACCAGAAAGGGAGGGAACTCCACCTCGGCTTGGTCAACCGCCGCCTCAATAACCCGCCCCTCAAGGTCTGACCGGGCTTTTTCTTCGGCCGCCTGCCTTAAGCCGTCCGAAATGTGCTCCTTGAGTTTCTCCAAGGTCTCAAAACCCTGGTCAACCACCCCCGCAAATTCATCATTTAGCTCAGGGAGCTTTTCCTGCTTTACCTCGCCGACCCTTACCTTAAACAGGGCCTCCTTATCGACCAGCTCGCTTTTAGGAAAGTCCTTGGGAATCTGGAGGCGGAATTCTTTTTCCTCATCCCTGACCATCCCCGATATCTGCTCGGCAAACCCGGGCATTGGTAAGGGCTGGTTTTCCAGGACCTGGTACTGGACCCCCTCTCGATTTATCAGCGGCTTCCCGTCAGCGGTACTCTCGATATTCAGAATGACCATATCATTAGCTTCTACCGGCCGCTCTACCGGCTCCCAGGTGGCCTGCTCATGGCGGATTCTCTCGATGACAGTATTAACATTGTCCTCACCTATCTCCATCGGTTCCGGAGTCATTCGAATCTGGTGATAATCACCAAGTGTAATCACAGGCGGCAGCGGTATGACCGCCTTAAAGGCTAACGGGTCAGTCCGGGTGACCTCAACAGAGGGACGGGCAAAGGCCTCGAACCCCTGTTCCTTGATGGCATTCTCGCAGGCTTCAGGAATGAGGCTATTTAGAGCATCTTTAAGGAGGCTTTCTCTACCGATATAGTTCTCGAGTGTTACCCGTGGTGCTTTTCCTCTGCGGAAACCGGGCACATCCGTCTTCTTCACCAGGCGGTGATAGGCCTCTTCCAGAGACCCTTCTATCTCAGCCGGCTCCATCTCAACGGTGAGAAATACCTGGCTGTTCTCTGTCTTCTCGTTGGTTACCTTCATTCTTCCTCCCGCAGGCGCAAGTGTAATTGAGATAATTGCTCCTCGGTAACCAGTGAGGGGGCATTGAAGGTCAAATCAAGAGCCTCCTGGGTCTTGGGGAAGGCAATCACCTCACGAATAGTCTTTTCTCCAGCCAGCAGCATCACCAGACGGTCAATGCCGAGCGCTATGCCGCCGTGAGGCGGGGCGCCATAGTCAAAGGCCTCCAGCATATGCCCGAAAAGCTGGCTGATCTCTTCATCACTGTAACCCAGCAGCCGGAACACCTTTCTTTGCAGTTCACTGTGGTAAATCCTGAGGCTGCCGCCGCCAATCTCATACCCGTTACAGATAATATCATAGTGTCTGCCTCTTACCTTTTCCGGAGCGCTTTCCAGCAGCGGCATATCCTCATCCCGCGGCGCCGTAAACGGGTGGTGCTCGGAATCCCACCGCTCCAGTTTTTTATCCCAGCGCAGTAAGGGAAAATCGATAATACAGGCAAAGGCAAGGAGGTCGGGTTCAGCCAACTCCAGCCGCCGTCCCATCTCCTGGCGAAGTTCACCCAGGGCGGTACTGGCCACATCACCCTCACCGGCGATGATAAGCAAGAGGTCTCCCGGAGCGGCGCTCAGACGGGATGCTATCTGCTTAATCTGGCCCAGGGTGAGAAATTTAGCCGCCACCGACTTCACCATATCCATGGTCAAATCATCCAGGCTGCCGCCGGGGGTGCCCAGTGCAATAGTGACTACACCGCCGGCTCCGAGCCCCCGCACCAGCTTGTTCAGTTCCTCAAGCTGGCTGCGTGAGTAACCGGCACAGCCGGGGGCCGCGATGCCCTTTACCTTACCCCCATCACCGACTACAGAACGGAAAATAGAGAAGTCGGTCTCGCCGGCAATATCGGTGAGGTCGGCTATCTCCAGGCCGAAACGTAAATCAGGCTTGTCAGTACCGTAGCGTTCCATCGCCTCGGCATAGCTAAGGCGGGGGAAGGGTTTTATCACCCGCATCTCGGGCCGGACCGCTTCCATCATTAAGACAAAGAGTTCCTCAAACAGACTGAGGATGTCCTCTTCCTCAACGAAGCTCATCTCAAGGTCAAGCTGCGTGAACTCGGGCTGACGGTCGGCGCGGGTGTCCTCATCACGGAAGCACCTGGCTACCTGAAAGTACTTCTCCATGCCGGCTACCATTAGCAGCTGTTTTAGCTGCTGCGGAGACTGAGGTAGCGCATAGAACTTTCCGGCGTGAAGCCGGCTGGGTACCAAATAGTCACGAGCCCCCTCCGGGGTACTCTTAATCAGGATCGGCGTTTCTACTTCGATAAAGCCCCTGGCATCAAGAAAGTCACGAATAAATTTCACCGCTTTGTGGCGGAGAATCAGGTTCTCCTTCATCCGCGCCCGGCGGATATCAAGATAGCGGTACCTTAAGCGGAGGCTCTCCTCCACTTCAATATCTTCATTGATATAGAAAGGCGGCGTCTTTGACGGATTAAGTATCTCGGCACTCTCGGCAACAACCTCAATCTCACCGGTAGCCAGTCTCAGGTTCTCCGTACCCGGCGGACGGGAAGCAACCTTACCCCGCACCCTGATGACGTATTCGCTGCGCATCCCGCTGGCCACTTCATGGCATTGCCTGGCTACCTCCGGGTTGAAGGCTACCTGGGTGATGCCCTCTCTATCGCGCAGGTCAATGAATATCAGCCCGCCATGGTCCCGCCGCCGGTCAACCCACCCGGCCAGGGTTACCTCGCTGCCAATATGCTCCTTATTCAATTCTCTACAGCTATGAGTTTTTAACAAAACAGTCCTTTGGGGGGAATATTCTCTTCACTGATTATAGCCCATAACAAGGATGCTCTTCAAACACGTGTGCCGGCCCGGCAGGTTGGTGCTGACGATGATGTGGTAGTGAGTGATGCAGAGGGAAATACCGACTTAACGGTTGAGGAAGAGCTGGTGAAGAGGACACTTTCTCACCTGAAAACGATCTCTGAAACCCTCACGAGTCGGTTCGACCCGTGAAGCTGCTTGATACGTTCTGGCGAGACAGCTATATCCGGCGTACTGTTGGCTTGGCTCGCCGCGCCTCAAAGAGCACGTTGGTGATAAAGTCCAGGGGGACCTTGCTCAGCTTAGCTATCCGCATCACTGATTCTTGAAGGACATCGCTCAGGTGCCACGATTCTTTGCATTTGGCGAGCAGGGTGGTGAAGGCGCTCTGGAGCTCCCCGATCGAGGCGTCTTTCTCATAGAGCTCCAAGCACTGCTCACAATCAGCAGCAACATCAATAAAGTCCCGCAAGCTATCCTGAAGTAACTCTCCCTCTCGGGAAAGGAACTTCTTAGCGCGCTCAAGCTGCTCTTTGTTGACCTTCAGGCTGTAGACAACCAGTTCAACCATAACTCCTCCACATTTAGAGGTCTACTTATAATGGTACAAAAAGGTATTCTTTTTGTCAATACATATATCGGACCGGTACAGAAGTTTGCACCAAGACCCAATGTTTGATAAACTCGCATAGTGCGTGGGCCGCTAGCTCAACTGGCAGAGCAGCTGACTCTTAATCAGCAGGTTAGAGGTTCGATTCCTCTGCGGCTCACCAAATTTCAAAGCTAAATTCACCATTGTTAAACCTTCACCTACTAGACATAACTAAAGTTTGCTAATAATTTGCTAATAATCATTTCTAACAGCCTCTTTTCTAGGCTCGACGGCAGTCTTTGGTAACACTATATCGTCAAAGCGATTAGCAGCTGCTTGTTGCAGGCCTGGAGCCACATGGCTATAGGTATCGAGGGTTATCTGAATACTTGAATGGCCTAATCGCTCCTGTACTATCTTAGGATGTACACCTTGTTTTAGCATTAATGAGGCGTGACTATGCCTGGCATCATGCAATCTGATACTCTTCAGCCCGGTACGTCTTGCCAACTTCATCCAGGCATGGGTTATGCTATCCGGT